>JAGFJJ010000007.1 GCA_024102815.1 Phycisphaerae bacterium | reverse complement strand
TCCTTGAGCCGACGGGCCATGATGGGGTCGTCATTGGTGTAGGCGAGGACTTCGAAGCCGTCCTTGACGAGTTCGACGGTGGCTTCGAGCGTGCCGACGGGATCGGGCAGAAGGGTTTTCTTGTCGGCGAGCACTTCGATTTTGACCCACTTGGCGCCGGGGTTGTCGAGGCCTTCGAGCAGTTCTCGGCTGAGGCGGGCGGAGCGAATGGCGTCTTTGGCGTTGAAGCACCCAGCGGTGTTGGGCAGGATGGTGATGCGCTTGAGGTCGAGGTGATCGAGGATGCTGTCCTGCTTCTTGGCGCCTTCGGGGCTGAGGACATCACGGCGGACGGCCACGGTGACGACTTCGCAGCGGGCGGCGTCGATGGCGGCGCGCATGAGGTCGAAATTGGCGTATTTTCCGGTTCCGACGAACAAGCGGGACGAGAAGGTGAACGATCCGACGCGGTAGCGATCGGTGGACATGGTATCAGCCGCCTCCGACAAGAGTGACGATTTCGATCCGGTCGCCGTCGCGGATGGGCGCTTCGCCGAAGCGCTTGCGGGGGACCAGATCCTCATTGACCTCGACGGCCACGCGGACGGGCTCCAGATCGAGTTGCCGGAGCAGATCGGCGACGGTCAGGGGTTCGTCGAGCGAATGGGAATGGCCGTTGAGGGTGACGTTCATGGCTGGGTCGGGTGAATTTCGCGTTTGGGCCTGGTGCGCCAGATCCCGCTTTACGGGTTGTTCCGAAGACGGCCCGCACGGCGGACCCTGCGACGACCATTCATCAAGCACCGCTCCAGAGCAGTGGCACACGAGCACGAGGCATTCCGGGCAAATCGCGGCCCCTTGTCAGTGCACCTCCACGCGAACTGAAGCCCGCGGCTCGCGCGTAACAGGGCGCCGCTCGGCTGACACACCGGCGAATTCCGTCAAGGATTATAGGGTTGGGCGTTCGGCCGTACAATTCGATCGGGCGTGCTCGACAATTCCTGCCGCTGCCGTGATAACAAGGCAAGACGGGCGGATGCGGGGTGAGGTCCGCGAGGCCTCCGGAGAACGCAATCTTTGACCACGACCGTTCAGGATGAGCACCGCAAGCGAAGCAAGCGCCGCCACGGGTCGGTGCGCGGCGTGCGCGCGTCGACGAAGGCCATGGCGGCTGATCCCGAGCCGACCCGCGTTCCCGGGGTTCCATCGCTGTGGCGGCATCGCACGATGCTCCTGCTGGTCGCGGCGACGATCGTGCTGAAGAGTCTGATCTTCGCTCCGATCGGGCTCTGGCCGCTGGCTTATGTGTGCCTTGTGCCGTGGCTGTTGCTGGTGGGATGCGCGGATCGCGCTCCGTGGGTTTATCTATACAGTTATGTGCTCGGCGCGGCGTTCTTTCTGATCAATCTGCGCTGGCTACATCCCACGACCGGTTACGGTTATGTGGCGCTGTGCCTGTACCTCGCGCTGTATTTTCCGCTGATGGCGGTGGCGGTGCGTTCGGTGGTTCGGCGTCGGCGCTGGCCGTTGACGACGGCATTTCCGTTCGTCTGGGTGGGAGGGGAGTATGCCCGGGCGGTGGTGATGTCCGGGTTCCCCTGGTTTTTTCTGAGCCACAGCCAGGCGAAGGTGCTCAGCCTGATTCAGATCAGCGATGTGTTCGGCGCCTACGGCGTCAGCTTCGTGGTGGCGGCGGTGAATGCGCTGGTGGCGGATGTGTTGATCGCGCGTTGGGGGGCACCGGGCCTGCGCTTTGGTGAGGTGGTTCGCGCGCGGCCGCGGTTGCGAATGGCGGGGATCGCGGTGGGGGTCGTGCTCGTGGCGACGTTTGTCTACGGGCAGGTGCAGCTCCATCGGGGCACGCTGACGCCGGGGCCGAAGGTCGCGGTGCTTCAGGGCGACTATGTGAATCGGGTTTATCTCGATCCGAACGAGGATGTCCCGGACACGGAAAAGATGCGGCTTTATCTCGATCTTCTGGATCGGGCCGCGGAACAGAAGCCCGACCTGTTTCTGCTGCCGGAGTCGCCCTGGTACATGTACCTGAATCCGGAAGTGCGGGATTTCAACCGCTTTTTCCGGCAGTGCTTCCAGGCGTTTCAGGATCGTGCCTCGCGGCTGGGCGCGTACATCGTGACGGGGGCGGCGTCGCTCATGCGGACGCCCAACGATCTTGTGACGGATCAGCGGATATACAACTCGGCGATGGTGTTCAAGCCGGATGGAAGCGAGCCGGATCGATACGATAAGGTTCACCTCGTGCCTTTCGGGGAGTTCGTTCCGTTCCGGTTCGGTCGATTGCGGTTTCTGTATTTGTGGCTGAATTCGTTCATGCCCTGGAGCGGTCCGGACGGCACGGGTGAATACTCGATGTTCCCGGGGAAGGCGTTCCGCACGTTCGCGATGAAGCCGCGGTCCGAGCCGGGGCGCACGCTGCATTTCGGCATTCCCATCTGCTACGAGGACGTGATGCCCTATGTGAGTCGGCGGTTCGTCTCCGGGGGCAAGCCGACGAAACAGGCCGATTTCCTGCTGAACATGAGCAACGACGGATGGTTCACGCTCGGCGTGCAGCAGCCGCAGCACCTGGCGATCTGCACGTTTCGCGCGGTGGAGAATCGGGTGGGCATTGCCCGGGCGGTGAACACGGGCATCAGCGGGTTCATTCAGCCCACCGGGAGGCAATACGGGCTGGTGCCGAGCGCATCGGCGACGATGGTGCGGCCCAATGCGGGCTTCTCCGTGGCGACGCTGATGGTCGATTCGCGCTATTCGATCTATTCGCGCTACGGAGACTGGTTTGCGGTGATCTGCGTGATCGTCTGGGTGGTGATCTTCCTGGACTACTGGGTGGTCCGTGTGCGTGCGGCGCGGGCGGAAGCCGCGGAGGATCATGCATGAGGGGATGCGTTGTTTCAGTGGCGCTGGCCGGTCTGGTCATCGGCGCGGGATGCGCCGCTCCGGGGCGTCCCACGGCCGGGATGCGTATCGATCGCGCAGGGCTGAAGCATCGGGCGCTGGAGTATCTTCGCCAGGCGGTGGGGGACGGGTCCAATCCGGCGGTCCGCGTGGCGGCGGTTGAATCGCTGCGCTGGTCCGATGATCCGGAGAGCCTGCCGTGGATTCGAACGGCGCTGGCCGATCCGCACCCGGGCGTGCGTTTCGCGGGCGCGGTGGCTGTCGGGGAGCTTCGTGATGAGGCCGCGCGGAGTCGTGTCGCCCGCCTGCTGGACGACTCGGAGGACAGCGTTCGCGCGGCCGCGATCTTCGCGTTGCATCGTCTTGGCGATAAGCGGCCTACGGCGCAGCTCGGCACGATGCTGCTGCAAGACAAGGACCCGCTTGTGCGGCGCAATGCAACGATGCTGCTGGGCATGCTGGGCGAGCCGGGTTCGGTGCCGATTCTGGCACGGGCGATGGCCGATCGCGATCCGGGTGTTCGCCAGCAGGCGCTGGAGGCGATGGCCCGGTTGGGAAACGTGGACGCGCGGCAGGAGCTGGTGTTCATGACGAACGCCGGAGTGGGCGCGGACGAGGTGTTCGCTCTTCAGGCGCTGGACCGCGCGGGCGATCCGGCGTTTATCGACACGTTCCGGTACAAGCTGGGCGCGGCCGACCACGTTGAGACGCGGCTCGCGGCGGCGAATGGTCTGGCGCGGTTCGGCATCCAGGACGGGTACGAGCTGGCGATGGAGACGGCTCGTGCGCCGCGGGCGACTTCCGGCGATCCGAACGATCCGGCGGCGGGTCAGATGCTGCGCATGCGGCTTCTGGCGTGCAAGGTCCTGGGGACCATCGGTCGGGCGGATGCGCTGCCGCTTCTGGATCGGCTGCTGGAGGAGTCGGACGATGCGCGGGTGCGTGTCGGGGCGGCGCTGGCGATGCTGCGGATCGTGAACCGCGATCCGGGATTGTTTGCCGGGAATACGGGGGCGACACGTTCAGCGGGCGAGCGCGGCTGACTTCCGGGGTATCGGGCCATTCGAGTTTTCATGTTCCGCGAACGGCGCGGTACGCAGGCGACGGCTCATGCGCTGGTTTCCCTTCATATTAGCGTTGCTCATCACCATGACGGGGCAGGTGGCGTTTGCACCGCGCCTGGAGCTTGGGGGAGCCTGGCCGGATGCGCTGCTGATCCTCGTGGTTTATTTCGCACTGCATGCGGTGCCGGGCGATGCGCTGGTCGCAGCGTGGATCGTTGGGATTCTCGCGGACCTGATGACCATTGAACGGATGGGGCTGATGGCAACAAGCTACGCGCTGGCCGCCGGCGCGGTTCTGGTGGTGCGCGAGGGGCTGTTTCGCGAGAGCCTGGCGGTGCAGGCGGTGGTCGTGCTGGGGGCGGGTTTCCTGGTGCGGGGAATCTGGTTGATCTACCGCGCGGCGCTGTACGGCTGGTTCGATCCGGCTTGGCGGGTGCTGGCGGTCGATGGGTTCTGGTCGGCGGTGTACACGGCGCTGTGGTCGATCCCCATGCTGGCCGTGCTCTGGCGGATGCGTGACGTGTTCGGCGTCGCGAGGCGGCGTTACACGTGGGCGGGGCTGGAGAAGCTGGAGTCCGCCGATGTTTGATCGCCGACTGCGGGCTATCCTCGTGATGTTCGGGCTGGCGATGGCGGCCATTCTCACGCGGCTGGTTCAGCTTCAGGTGGTGCAGGGGTCGTACTATCGCGAGCGCGCCGAGAGGAGCCTGCTGCTCAAACCGCATGCGTTACCATTTGTTCGCGGATCGATTCTGGATCGCACGGGGCTGGTGCTGGTCAGCGACGAGCCGTGTTGGGACCTGTGCCTCGACTACGACGCAATCGCGTTCGACGCCGACGATGATTCGGAATCATTGAACCGCCTCCGCCGCCGATGGAAGTCTCATTTCCCTGAGGCGGCCGATCCCGAGTCGTTTCGCACGGCGATGCATGACGCCCTGGCGACGATGTGGGTCGAGCTGGCGGGGACGTTTTCCACGGAGAAGGCGCCGCTCACGCCGGAGCAGCTCCGCGATCATGCCCGGGAGATTCACGAGCGCATCCAGCGCATCCGGGAGGCGGTGGCGGAGCGGCGAGGCTTTGACAGTCCCGTGGCCGAGGAGCGCCAGCCGCACGCGATCATTCCCGCGCTGGACGGGTCCGGGCAGATCGTCGCCCGCGAGCGCTTGTCCGAATATCCCTGGCTGCACATCGAGCCCGCATCGCGGCGGGCGTATCACCCGTACGCGGCGGCCATGGCCCACGTGTTGGGTCGCACCGGTCGGGTGGATGCAGAGGCGGTGGCTCACGATCCGAATCCCGACGACCCCTTTGTCCGTTATCTGGCGGACGAGGACATCGGCATCACCGGCGTGGAAGCCGCGGCGGAGTCGCAGCTTCGCGGGCGGCGGGGGC
This sequence comes from Phycisphaerae bacterium, assembly GCA_024102815.1. Taxonomy (NCBI): domain Bacteria; kingdom Pseudomonadati; phylum Planctomycetota; class Phycisphaerae; species Phycisphaerae bacterium. Next base: position 91,250 of record JAGFJJ010000007.1, on the reverse strand, counting down.
GCGAGGCGCGGGATCGGTCGGGCAACCTCGTGGAGGACATCATCGAGGCGCAGCACGGCGGGAACGTCACGATCACCATCAACGCGGAGCTTCAACATCGCCTGTACGACCTGCTGGGCGAGACGGTGGAGGGTGAGCCATACTCGGCCGGGGGGGCGATCGTGGTGCTGGACGTGGCCTCGCGGGAGGTGCTGGCGCTGGTTTCGTATCCGTCGTATGATCCCGCGCACTTCAACGAGGATTACTCACAACTGCGCGACGATACGGTGCATTTGCCGTTGTGGTTCCGGGCGATCGCCAGTCGCTATCCGCCGGGTTCGACGATCAAGCCGCTTACGTGCCTCGCGGGGCTGATGAGCGGGAAGATTACCACGGAGACGCGGGTCGACTGCCGCGGGTATCTGTTTCCCGAGCACCGCGATCGCTGGCGCTGCTGGGAGATTCACGGCGAGGGCGTGCGCATGGCCCATGGTCCGGTCAATGTCACCGAGGCGCTGATGGGCAGTTGCAACATCTTCATGTACACGGTGGGCGGGGAGTTGGGGGTGCAGTATCTGACCGGCGTGTACGACATGGTGGGAATCGGCAGACACAGTGGAATCGAGCTTGGAGAGGACAACGAGGGAATCAATCCCTGGCCGAGTTGGCTGGTCAACGAGAAGGGTACGCCGGTGACCGCCGGGCACGCCCGCAACTTCGCCATCGGGCAGGGCGAGCTGGCGCTGACGCCGGTGCAGGTGGCGAATCTGATGGCTACGTACGCCGACGGATACTATCAACCGGTGACCATCTTGCGCGGCGGCGAGGCGAAGCCGCGCTGGCGCCTGCCGGTAAGCAGCGAGCAATGGCTGGCGGTGCGCAAGGGTATCTACGGCGTGGTCAACGAGCCGGCCGGCACAGCGTATCGCTACGCACACTTCCTGGATCCTGACTACGTGCTGTGCGGCAAAACAGGAAGCGCCACGGCGTATCCCTGGCCGACGGCGTATCGCGTGCCGTACGTTGATGCGGACGGGATGCCGGGGGAGGCGATCGTGCCGGCGGGGGCGCGTGACTACGCAATCGAACGATTCAAGTTCGACTATCCCGGGGCGACGCCTATTGAGGACGAGATCGAGATTGCCTCGCGCTGGCCGGAAGAGCCGCCGCCGGACAGCGAGCGACATTCGCACGCGTGGTTCGGGGGGTATCTGCAGCGGAAGTCGGTGACAGGGGGGGCGGACTTTTCGCAGACGCCGCGGGTGGCGTTTGCGCTGCTGGTGGAGTTCGGCGGCAGCGGGGGGCGCACGACGGGGCCCCTGGCCATGGAGGTTTCGAGCACGTTGCTCGATGTGCTCGGTCGGGATCTTCGCGCCGGCGGCGTTGCCGTGGAAAGGGGTTCGCGGTGAGCAGTCGTGCCACCGATCTGACACCGCCGGGATGGGCGATGGCGGGGGCCGTGGGGGTGCTGGTGCTCATCGGGCTGGCCAGCATTTATGTTACCGACACGCATTACATCGCGGCGAACGACGGCCCGCGTAATGCCGCGCGGCAGGTTCTGTACGTGCTGGCCGGGTTGATTGCGGCGGGTGTGGTGCTGCGGGTGGGGTATCAGCGAATTGCGTCGCACGCGTGGCTGATTTTCGGCATTACGGTGGCGGCGCTGCTACCGCTGGCCGCGGCGAAGTTCCTTCATGCGAGCTTCGGCGGGCTGACCGCGCCGCGCAACGGTGCCTATCGCTGGATTCATCTGCCGGGGTACCAGCTTCAGCCGTCGGAACTCTTCAAGGTGGCGTTCATTCTCACGCTGGCGTGGTATCTTCGGTTTCGCAGGAATTACCGTCGATTCCAGGGCTTGCTCGTTCCCTTCCTGATCGCCATCGTGCCATTGGGGCTGATTCTGGTTCAGCCGGACCTGGGCACGGTGCTGCTGCTGCTGCCGGTTTTGTTTGCCATGCTTTTTGCCGCGGGAGCGAGGCTTCGTCACCTGGCGATTCTGATCGGACTGGGGCTGGTGGCGATTCCCCTGGCGTGGGGGCGGTTGCACGATTACCAGCGGCTGCGGGTGACGTCTGTGCTGCTGCAATCGGATGCGTTGCGAAGTGCGGTGGCGGAGGAGCCGGAGCGGTATCGGTATCTGGCATCGCGGCGGCAGGCGATCGAGTGGGCGGCCAGTTCGGGCTATCAACTGGTGCACTCCAAGAATGCGGTGGGCAGCGGGGGCGTGCTGGGTCAGGGCTGGGGAGAGGGGTTGTACGTACAACAGGATTTGCTCCCCGATCGGCACAACGACTTCGTATTCGCGATCATCGCCCACCAGTGGGGGATCGTGGGCGGTGTCATCGTGCTGGCATGCTACGCGGTGATCCTGCTGGCGGGGATGCGCATCGCGTCGGCAACGGACGAGCCGGTGGGGCGGCTGCTGGCGGTGGGAAGCGTGACGCTGATCGGATTGCAGGTACTCATCAACGTGGGGATGTGCGTGGGGCTGATGCCCATCACGGGGCTGACGCTGCCCTTCGTTTCTTACGGAGGTTCGAGCTTGCTGTCGAGCATGTTGTGCCTGGCGATGCTGGTTTCGGTCGCGCAGCACCGGCCTTTCATCCTGGCGGACAAGCCCTTCGACTTCGAGCAGGCAACGGTGGACCGGGTGAAACTTACGGAGAAGATCGCGGCGGCGGCGGAAGAGGAGCAAAGAGGCCGCGACCGAAACATCGAAGAAATGCGGGAAATGGGAATGCTCAATCCGATAGCTCGGCGATGATCGATTCGATCTGCATAATCAACGGCGGAAGATGTAAATCGGCGACATCCCAGAGGATGTCCAAATCAACGTCGTCGTAGGCATGGATCATTCGATTGCGCATACCAATGATGTCGCTCCAGCGGACGTCAGGACGTGCATCGCGCGTGTCCTGCGAAACACGAGCGGCAGCCTCTCCGATTATTTCGACCAGCCTGATCAGCGCAAGGCACAGCTTGCGATCGGAGTCCAGGTCCTCCCGGCTTGCATCAGCGGACATCTCCACGGCTTCGCGGGCGTGGTCGAGCATATCGCGAAGGCGGCGGAGGTCGTCAGGTTGCCTCATAAACGACTTCTGCCTCGACCATTACCTGGTCGCGAAAGTGCCGGCTGAGAAATCCCGGCGTGTGCAGGTCGATCTTCCGACCGATGATTTGCGAGAGTTCGCGTTCAATGGCGAAGAAGTCCAATCCGATTCGTGCTCCCGACTCGAATTCGACCAGAATGTCGATGTCACTTTCGGCCCGGAAGTCATCGCGAAGAACGGAGCCGAAGAGCGACAGACGTCGGATGTGCCACCTTTGGCATAGTTCTGCAATATCCTGCTGGGGAATATCGATATTGTGGTAGCGACGAATCATCCTGTGCTCTTTACGACAGCTTTCATGCAGCCCGGAGACCAACCTATCGTAAGCGTCCGACCTTGATCAATCCAGCCACTGCTTGCGGTCCTTCAGCTTCATGGGGACGTATTCCTCGGTGAGGTAGCTGAGGTCCTTGGAGATCATGGCTTCGACTTCCATCTTGAAGCCGTTGGAAAGCATCTTTTTGATTTCCTTCTGCCAGGGGCGGTTGTCGGCGAACCAGGGATAGGCGGCGATCTGCTTGGCCCGCTTGATGTCCGTGGCGTCGAGTTCGATTTTCACGTCGTCGCGCATGTCGCAGCGGTCGTAGTCGAAGCTGGAGACGCCGATGAACTTGGCGTCGGGGATGGCCATGCGCCGCGACTCGTAGGCCAGGTTGATCGAGCCGTGCTTGATGACGGAATAGATGTAGTACCCCCAGGGGTCGTTGTCGAGCAGCACGAAGACGGGGAGCTTGAGTTCCTGGTGAAAGCGCTGGAGCAGGCGGCGCATGCCGCGGGCGGGCTGACCGCCGCCGTGGGAGACGATGCAGTTGTGCTGCTCCCAGAAGCGATCTTCGTGGAAGCGGCGCCAGACGGTGTCTTTTTCGACGTGCAGCACGAACTTGGCGGAGCACTTCTTGAATTGGATCACGTCGGCCTCGACGATGCTGGGCACGGCGTAGCCGGCGCTGCCCATTGCTGAACAGTCGAGCGTATTGCCCGCATCGACCAGGGTGATCGGGCCGGCGAGGTTGCCGCGGTTGCTGGCGAAGACGTGCAGCTCTTCACGCAGGGCGTCGATGGCGACTTCGAGGTCTTCGATGATGGGGTCGGACTCGGACTGGTCGTCAAAGGTCTTTTCGTTGGTGCCCTTGATGGTGTGCTTGGCGAGGTAGTAGATCTGGCGGATGCTGGCTGTCTTGCCCAGGTCGATGAGTTCCTTGCACTTGCTGGCCACGAGCATCGTCTGCATGAAGCGTTTGGCCTGGCCGTAGTTGAAGAAGTTGCGGCTCTGCCGGCCTTCGCCCATTTCGATGTGGCGGGTTTTCTGGTTGAAGGCGATGTTAGAGAGCGTTCGCGAGGGGATAGAGATGGAAGGGTCCTGCTGGCGCTCGGCCGTGGCGACGACCGATCGGGCGAGATCTTCCATGCGTGACTTCACGGCCGCGCCGCCGCGCGAGGTCTTGCCACTGCCCTTTGCCTTGGGTCCCGGCGATGACTTCTCGGCGGCGGTCGTCTTGTTTCGCGTGGATTTCTTCTTGGCCATGCAATTCCCTTCGCACCCTTGGGCATGGCGGTGCTCGTCGGCTTCACCCGACCTGCTTGGCCATGCCTCACGAACAGCGCCTTCCTGATTCCTGTTGCCTATTGCCGCTACTTCTGCTTTTCGCCTTCGCGCTTGAGGGAGTCAAGTTCAGCGCGGAGCCCGGCGAGCTTGTCCAGCTCTTTCTGATGCTCGGCCTCGGCCTCCGCCTCAATAAGGCGGTCGATTTCGTCATCGGTGACGGCCTCTCCGGCGGCGGACATTTCCACATCCTGAGCGGCGATGTCCTCGATCGAGTCGAGGAACATGTTCATGCGTTCTTCCATGCTTTGCGACTGGGCCATGGCTTTCTCCCAGTCGCCCTGGGTTTTGATGAGGTCGGTTTCGCCGAAGAGCTTGCCGATCTCCGAGGCCATCATGCCCATCGCTCCGGCGAAGTCGGCCGAGGCCTCCGCCTGGCGCTTGATGAGCAGGGCATTCTTCACCGCGAGCAACTGCCTTTCGAGCATCTTTCGGATGGTGGCCGTCTTGCGGAGTGAATTACGGATGAAGGCGTATTGGGCGGTGTCGCCGATCTTGCGGGCGTTCTGCGCGTTGCGGATGAACTCCTCCTGGAACTTGCCCTGCTCGCGAATGGCTTTTTCGATCCGCCGGATGCCCTGGCGAATCTTGATATCCCGCTCGATGCGACGTTCTTCCGCGGATTTGAACAGGGCCATGGTTACCACCTCGAAGGGATCAGTAATACTCCCGCTCCGGGATCAGGATCCAGAGCAGGATGTAGATCAGCGCCCCTGGAAATGCGGCGGATGCAAGGGACAGGATCACGTAGAGAATCCTCACGACCACCGGGTCGATTCCCAGGTATTCGCCCAGCCCGCCGCAGACGCCGGCGACTACCCGGCTGTGCACGCTTCGCCGCAATGGTCGGTAGTTTCCTGTCATGATCTACGCTGAAACTCACCCACAAAACCCTCACAAACGCAACTTGCGCTGCCGGTGAAACGGGCTATCCTCTCCTATTGCCTATTGCCTATTGCCTATTGCCTATTGCCTATTGCCCGACCTACGTTGCTTCCGGTGAGGCCTGCTGGCGTTCGCGAACGGTCCGGTCGGCCTCTTCAAACGCCTCGGCCGAGTCCGTGATCGTTCCCTGGTCCATCCGCTCCCAGACCTTCATGACGCCTTCGCCCGCCTCGCTCAGGCCCGCGGCGCCTTCGTCCACGCCGGCTCCGACGGAGAGGATTTCATCGAGTCGCTCCTGGTAGACTTCGGTCCGCACCGCGTCCGATTCGATGAGCTTGCCGAGGCGGAGGATGTCTCCCTGGCTGATAAGGCCCATCGCCCCCACGCGGCCGGTGCGCTCGGCGTTCTCCCGCAGCATGCGCAGGCGGGCGACGGTCATCAACTCCTTGGTGCGGATGTTGAGCTGCCGGGCGATCATGAGCTGTTCGGTGGTTCGCAGCTCGAACTCCTGGGCCAGCATCCGCCGGACTTCCGGCGTTTTCTCCTTCGAGCCGCGCTCGAACAACTTCTGCTTGTCATCCGCGAGCCGGGTGATCTTCTTGAGCAGCAGGGCGCGATCCTTCTCGAGCATCAGCTCCTGGCGGCGCAGTTCCGAGCGGGTCATGCGTGACAGCGGCTTCTTCCGCTGCGTCAGCCACTGCAACAGCGAGCTTCCCGTCACGCCTTTCGGTCCGATGATGCTGCTCAGCCATCCAGCCATGCGTGACGGTTTCCCTGGTGACGCGCGATTGACACTGATTCCGAAAGGCGCGATTCAAACGCCGAGACGATCCACACGTGCTCGAATTACGACGGTTCCGGATCGGCCGGGCGCGACTTTTTCGGCTGCGCCGGCGGTTCTTCCTCCGCAGCGGGCGGCGACTCGAATTCCGCTTCGATCGACGCGACCTCTTCCCTGGTCGGGGCTTGCCGCGCGGGGGTCTTTTGCTCGGGTTCGGTCTCCTCGACCGGCGGCGTGCCTTCCAGCTCCTTGAGAATCTCCAACTCTTCGGCGCTGACCAGTGACGCCTCCATCCCGGTTTCCAGGCCGCCGACCATCTCCGAGTCCGCGCGAAGGGTCTCGAGCATCTCCTCCGCGGCCACGGCGTGCTCGGTCAGCTCCTCCGTATCCGGTAGCTTGGCCGCCCGTCCCTGCTGAATCAAGGTCAGGTTGTGAATGTCCGTGCTGATGATATTGATCTGCTGGTTGAGCATGGCCGCGGCGGCGTTCTGCCGGGCAATGTCCTTGCGGAGCTGTGCCAACTGGGCGGCGATCCGGCGGCGAGTCACGGCCGAGGGTGTCGATTTTCCGTCGGCGAGCAGTTGGGCCTCTTTCTTCTCCAACTGGACGATGGCCTCGTACATGCGATCGCGGCGCTGGCTGAGGGAAGCGCGTCGCTCGGCGAGGAGGTTGACCTTGGCGTTTTCGTCGCCCTCTCCGGAGAACAACTGCCGGATACGATCGATGACATTCATCGTCCTGTTCTCCTGCCGACTCGAGGCTCCACGAAACAGCAGCCATTGGCCCTCAACATTGGACAAGCGCAGCTCCGGATCGTCCCGTACCGCCTGCTCACACGCCTCCCGCACCACGTTTTCGGCAAGTCCGGCGTCCCGCGCCAGCGTTTCGACCGACACGCCGCCGGTGATCAGGTCGGCGTGCCGCTCCCCGATGACGCTCCGCACTCGGGCGACCTTCTGGCGGGCGCTTTCCGGGTCGAACATGCGGAGCAGGCGAGAGTCGACGGCCCCTCCTGGACCGCTGGTCTGCCATCCGCCGCGATCATCCGGCTCGACAAGCACCACCGTCAGATTCGGCGCTTCGATCCTTGCGTGCCGGGCCTCGTCAGTGAAGCCCGTCGGACTGCACACGCCGATGATGTGCGGAACGCGCGGATTGGTCACCAGCCGGCGCACATGGTCCTGCAATTCGCCGAGCGAGATCGGCGGGGCCTCGCCGGAGGCTCCCGACGCGTAGTGACTCAGCGGCGAGAGGACCGACGCGATCGCCACACCGGTGCGCCGCTTGCCGAACAGGAAGCGCCGCTCGAACCCGTGCAATGCCACACGGCGATTGCTCGGCAGCGACCGCAGTCGTTCTCGGTCGTAGTTGCGGTGCTCGGCCATGAGCGCCCGCAGACGGTCGCCTTCGTCGTTCTGCGAGCGTTCCCAGATCGAGCCGCGAAGCTGGCGTCCCTTGGCGGCGTCGAGATTCGCCTCGACCCCGGCAAGGAAATCGGCCTCGAGTTGCAGTGCCTTTCCTGCGTCAATGGTCATATTCGTTCATTCGGTCCCGGGTATTCGTCGACCGGGTCCCGTCATTTCGAATCGGAATGACTCCGGGTGCCTCCAGCTTCGCCCCGCACACGCTGCAGAACCGAGCCGGGCGATCCTCCACGCGGCGGCATTCCGGCCGGGGACAATAGCGAAGCGACAAAGGGTTGACGTATGGTCGCCGAGTCGCGCGCTTCGAGCGCGGGCGAAACAGCCTCGCCACACCGTTGATCATCGCCATCATCACCTGGATAGTCGCATAAATCACGCAGAAGAAGAAGGCGGCGCAACCCAGCACCACCAGCAGCATCAGGGCTAGTGGTTCCAGTGGCATGGCCTGTTCTCCTCTCCAATCGTTCTATCGCAGACCTCGGACACCCGCTTCAGTGCTTCGTCGCCGGCCACGTCAGCCTTGCAGAACCTGCAGATTGGCGCCGCAGAAAATGCAGAAGCGATCGCGCGAATGAACAAACGCCGCGCAGGACGGACAGCGCGGTACGGAGGCCGCCAACTGATGCCCGCAGTGGATGCAGAACTGGTCGTCGCGGTGTACCTCGCCGGCGCAAGCCGGGCAGCGCGCCTGCATGGGCGCCGGAATCGGTGGCGCGGTCGCCGCTTTCGCATGTCCGATCGAGGGCGGCGGAGGCGGTGTTACCGCCGGCGACAGGGCCTTGAGCATCTCTTCCGCCGATTGGAATCGCCGGTCGAGGCGCGTGTACGCCCTCTGAAAGACGTTATCCAGGTGCGGCGGAATCCCGGGCCGCAGCGCGCTCGGCGATTCGTTTCCCTGGGGACGCTCGCCCGTCAGCATCTCGAAGAGCACGATTCCGCAACTGTACAAGTCGCTCCGGCCGTCGATGTTCTTGCCCTCGCGCTGTTCGGGCGACATGTACGCCAGAGTTCCCGAAATCCGCTGGCCCTCTTCGGAGTCCAGGCTGCCGCTCTGCATGATCGTCTGCCGGGTCATTCCGCCCGCCTGTCCCAGGCCGAAGTCGGTCACTTTCACGGCTGCCACGTTGATCGTTGCCAGATCTTCCAGCGGATGGTGCAGGAGGATGTTGGCGGGCTTGATGTCGCGGTGCAGCAGGCCGGCGCCGTGTGCGGCCGTCAGTGCATTGAGCAGGCCGCGGAGAATGACCTCGGCCGCGCTGATCGGGAACTTCACGCGATAATGGTCGATCGCCGCCCGAAGCGTGGGCCCGTCGACATACTCCATCACGAGGTAAGCCGGATCGGCATAGGGGTCGACATCGATGGCCCGGACGATGTTGGGATGTCGCAGGCCGTGGACCGCGACGCCTTCCCGCTGGAGGTTGCGCACGTATTGTGGATCGGTCGGGATCTTGATGGCGACCGTTTCCGGAAACACGTGATGCCGGGCGCGCCAGACGTCCCCGAAGCTGCCGGTGCCGACGCGCGCTTCCAGCAGATAATTGCTGATTCGATCACCCTCTCGCACCGTGGCCATGATCCGCCCTCCGCGAGCCTGCTCAGTACCCCTCTTCCGCCTGCGTGGCGAGGAATTCGCAAACCTTGAAATTATAAACCGCTGCGGAAAGGAATCCAAGCAAGAGCACCACCCAGGTGAGTGCGTTGACACCGCTGAATCCGCTTTCGCGAACGTACCAGGCGACGATGACATCCGCGAGCGAATAGCCCGCGAGCATCAGCCCCGCGGCCAGGTTCGATTCCTTCGAAACGACCCACCACGTCACGAAAAACGTTGCCCAGGGAAGCACCAGGACAAAGCCCATCCACGCCAGAACGTACTTGATCGTCAGCCAGATGGACTGGAGATGTTCGGGATGGCGCCAGAACCAGATGCCTCCGCCGATCACCGCCAGCGTGATCACGCCGGTTACGACTCGACCGCCCACGTATTGTCCGATGGCCGTCAACATGGATCCGTCCCCCTGTCTTCCGCCGGGACGCTGCCCGAAGCGGAAAGGGCACTTCCCTCTTCACACTCTATCCAACCGGGCCGCGCCGGGCGATTCCAATCCGCCCGCCTCTCTCTAATTCGACGCTGCGAGACGATTATCCACAACCGGGAAGGGCGGTTTTTCCTCAAAAGGGAGTCTGGGAGGGGCAGCGGGGCCGGGGTGTCGGGAGACTGACGGGGTTTTCAGGCCGTGTGCTTCAGGCGGGCCTTGGCGTCGTAGAGCTTGCTGTCGGCGGCGCGGACGAGGTCCTCGGCCTTCTCCAGGCGCCTGCCGTGCAGGCTCGCCACCCCGACGCTGACTCCGGCCACGACGTGGTCGTCGCGCTCGCCCAAGGCCTGTTCGAATCGGCGGACGATACGCTCGCCCAGCACGCGGGCGCTCTTGGCGTCCGTCTGGGGCAGCAGGATGACGAATTCGTCACCACCGAACCGCGCGGGGATGTCCGACGCCCGCATCTGCTCGCGAATGACATCCGCCAAGAGAATTAGTACTTCATCTCCGACGAGGTGGCCGTGCAGGTCGTTGACCTCCTTGAACCCGTCGAGGTCGAGCATGATGCACGAGAGGTCGTGTTCGTAACGCAGCGCCTCCCGGAAGGAGCGATCGAGGAGTTCGTTGAGATGGCGGCGATTATACAGCCCGGTCAGGGAGTCACGGCTGGCGAGTTCACGCAGTTGTTCCGTGCGCTCCTCAACACGGTGCTCCAGCTCTTCATTCAGCGCTACCAGGTGCCGCATGGTCTGCTCGTGCTGGTCCGCCATGCGGTCGAAGGAGTTCGCCAAGGCGCCGATTTCGTCCCCGCGCTGCACGCCGCTGCGCACGTTGAGTTCCCCGAGGGAGAAACGGCGCATGGCTTCGCCGAGGCGTTCCATCGGCGCGATGATGCGGCGCACGACCAAGAACCCGAGAGGAATGGCCGCGACGGCGCCCAGTAATCCGACTCCGATCAGCGTATCGAGCTTCTGAGACAGCATCGGCCACCAGCGCTGGGCGGGAATCGCCGCGATGACGTAGGCGCCGGCGTGCTGAAGTTCGTCGGTCCAATCCTGGCTGGACTCGGCGATGCCGATCGGCCGGGCGATTTCGATCACTGCCGGGTAGGCTTCGTGGGCCGGATGCGCTACGGGTTCGCCCATGACACCGCTTGGCGGCCCGTCGCGACGGATCGGTCCCGGCCAAACGGAGCGATCCACGGCCTCGGCAAGGACCCGCCCGTGCTGATCGACAAACCCCACATAGGCCAGTGCGGCGCGGCGGAGTCCGTACTCGGCGAGCCTCTCGAGTCCCGGGCCGTCCGTTCTTTCCACCAGCGGCTGTGACGCCCGTGCCAGAAGGGAGGTTACGGCGACGAGGTGTTCCTCCTGATGGTGACGCAGGATGAGCATGCTCCCCCGGAGGAGGTAGGCGCAAGCCAGCCAAGTGATGGTCAGCGTGACGACGACGACGAGGGTCGTGGCCTTGAACTGGAGGCTCCCGACGCTTCGGCGGAGCGAGCTTGGGCTGCCTTGCGTTGCAGGGTCAGGTTTTTCCGCGGAGAGTTGCGCCATGCTCAAGCCCAGTCCGCATTCCATCCCGGCGGGCGGTGGCAACGGGCCGGGTTGCCGGTACGCGGTGACCTGCCGAGGGCAATCCCCTCCAGGATGCCCTTGAGCTATCGGAACTTTGCGAGCTTAACTGAAGCTTGGGAAAGAAGTTAAAGCGAGGCTACAAGGCAATTGACTCAACGGCGGGCGGCTTCCGTTTCGACGGCCGCCGCGCGGGCGCGCTCGCGGAGGGTGTCCATGGCCTCCCGTACCTCGCTGGCCATCCGGGCGTTGGGGAAATCCCGGATCAGCTCCAGCCCGATGGTCAGGGCGTCCTGCCAGCGGCGCTCATTGACTGCAAAGCGGAACTGTACACCGAGCTGTAACAGTTTTTCTTTGAAGACGTGTCGTGCGGCGTCCTGAAGTTGCTGCGCCTCCTCCGGCGTCATGTATTGGTCCAGCGCTCGAAGAACATCAATGGCATGGTCCGTGTCGCTCCGCCGAACAGCCTCGTCCCATTCCCGTTTGAGTTCGAGCTTGTGCTGCTCGCGCATGGCCGTGAGGCGATCGTACAGCGCTCGGACCTTGGCGTTTCCCGGCACGACGTGGGCGAGTCGATCGATTTCGGCCTTGGCCCGTTCCCACGCATGCCCGCCGAAGTGTTCCTCGATCAGTTTCACCGCTTCGCTGAGGCGCTCCTCGAACGCGTGGCTGCGGGTGGCTTCGAGTTCGCTGCGCATGAGGTCAGCCTCGTGCTTGTTCCCGAAGCGCCGCTCCACCTCGTCAATCAGCACGGAAGCCGAGTCCCATTGCTGTGCGGCGATGTCGGCTCGGACCGCCTCCCGCACCTGCTCCAGTTCCTTTGTGCGGAAAACGAAGGAGCGTGCGGCGTCGGAGAGCCTGGCGGTTTCGGAGATCAGGTCGAGTTTCTCCAATTGGGCCGCGGAGCGTTCCTGGAGCTCGCGGACCTCGTCGAGCTGACGAGCGAGGGTGACCTCGATCTTGAGCAGCAGGGGCGTGATGACCATGGCGATGAGCACGAAGAACAGCCACGCGCCGCCGGCGACGGCCAGCCAACCGCGAGGGGATACCTCCGTGCCGGTGATGCCCAGGATCAGGACCGCGCCTGCGGCGATCAGTGCCGCGATGCAGACGATGTTGTAAAGCCAGCGAAGCTGAGAGAAGCGATCGGGTGACATTATCGTTCCCCGTCGTGGGACCGCCGGTCGGGGGTCCGAGGGTCGGCTGCAGCGATCCCGGCGCATCGGAACCGCGTTATTCCAGGGTCATCATCGACCCCGAGACCGCGAACACTTCGGGATTCCCCTTCGTGCCGCGCTGCTGCGTAATCTAACGGCTGATTTGTCCGATAACAATCCGCGCCTGGTCCCTGCGGCGGTCAGGCCGCCTCCTGGGATGCTTCGTTCTCGGCATCGCGCCGCGCGGCCTCCTCCCGCTCGAGGCGCTGTCGTTGCGCCGTTTGCAGTCGCCAATCGAGCGCTCGCAGGCGGAACTGGGACAGGCTGATTGCGTCGGCGGCAATGCGCAGGAACAGCAGCGCTCCGCTCACGCAACACAATCCCCAAACCAGGGTTGTCCAGCCGCGATCGCCCATTTTCGCCATCCCGCCGCATCGGCACAGCCGATAGACGTTGGTCTATCGACCAAAAGGCGGGCGGGCATGGGTTGAAGCGGTACCGGCTCGGAGGATTATCGGACGACGGGGTGCCGCCCAAATGCAGACCGCCACGCCGCGGGACCGAGGGCTTATCCCTCCTTCGGCGCCTCTTTCTTGGCGTCCTGCTTCGTGGGGACTTTTGCGCTGGGCGCAGATGCGGGCGCAGTCGGCAACGCCGCCCGCTTGGCTTCGGCTTCCGTCCGCAGCGCCTCGTAGATCTTCCGGGACGCGTCCATGTTGTGTTCCGGGATGGCGGCGTTGAGCGCGTTGAATGTCTTGAACGACTTGTCGAGCCACTCCTCGGTCGCGGAATCGGGTCTTGATTTCAGGGCGGATTGGACCGCCATGAGCGCCTCGGCCGTGTCCTTCCGCAGCGAATGGACTTCCTCGCGCCAGTTGTTCACCAGTCCGTCGAATTTCTCCTTCTCGTCGTCGTGACACGACAGGCAGACGTCGTTCATCGCGGCGAGGTTGAGCGGCTTGGACACGTCGTGGCAGTCCTCGCAGCCGAGGTCGTCGAACATGGGCTCAGGAGAGATATCGAAGCGCGAGAAATCGCTGTCGGTACCGGCCCGAAGGGCCTGCGTACCGGAATGGCATCCGGTGCAGGTCGCCTCCGGCGTGATGCCACCCGTGTGACACAAGTGACAGGCGAGGTCCTTGTGTATGCCGACCAGCTCAACGGGGTGAATGAAACTTCCTTCGATAATGTACTCGTTGGCTTGCTTGCCCGAAGCCGAAGCAACTTCGTCCTGGAGCCCCGCTCCGGCGCCTTTTTGATTTCCGCCCTGCTTCTGGGAGGCGGCGTTTAGGAACGTGTGGCATACGTCGCATTGGTGGCTGATTACCTCGCCGCGATGATCAACGTGCTTGCCATCGTGACAGCGAAAACACCCGGGGGAGTAAAAGTGTCCGACATTATCCGGATAGGTCCGCCAGTCCACACGCATCTTGGGGAAAAAGTTGCGCAGATAGATATCCCGCACAACGTCGATGGCATTGTTGACGGAGGCCTTTCGCATGCTCCATACGTCGGGATGCTGAACGCGGTAGTAGTCCGTCAGGGAGGCTGCGATCAGTCGCATTGCCGATTCCTCGTCCGGGTACGGTCTGACCAATGCTGCGACCACCTCGCGCTTGATGAAGGGCAGCGTTCTATCGATCTTCCCGGTTGCCAGACGAAGGTTGACAGCCTCCTGGGGTGACTGGAACTTGTGTGCCGCCCGATTGTGGCAGTCCATGCAGTCGATTTTGCGGACCGTACCCAATGGCGGGGGATCCGAGCTGGGACGGCCATCGGAGCGGTAAATAAGTACTTCGCCCGCTCTCGTAACGTACCGGACCCAAGGGACCTCCTGAAGGAATTCGTCCGTCGCGATGTATTCAATCTGCCCCTCCAAGGCCATGTGGCGATGGATGCCACTGGCCCGACCGGTTTCCTCGTCACCTCCACCGGTCTTGATCAGCATGTTTACAGCGTGCCTCGTATTCTCCTCATCGGCCGAGAAATGTTCGATGGATTTCAGCTGCGCTCCAAAAAACTTCTTTGGCCAGTGGCATTCCTCACAAGTTTCTCGGGCAGGACGCAATTCTGTGATGGCGGGCGGAATGGGGCGCGGAAAACTGTTCATCCAAACAGCGAGCACTTGACGTGTGCCGGAGAGCTTGCTCTTGACGAACCAACTTGCTCCCGAGCCGATGTGGCACTCCGCACAGGACACACGGGCATGCGGCGAGTTCTCGTAGGCCGTCGCCTGAGGCTCCATCACGGAATGGCATACTTTTCCGCAGAATTCCGAGGAATCCGTATAGTGGTAGCCTTGATAGCTGCTGACTCCAACGATCGGCAGGAGCAAGAACGTTCCGAAGACGAACACTTTTGCCATTCTTCGTTGGCCGGGATCGTTCAGATCGACCCGGGGGAATCGAAAGGCCAACCTGTGGGTGGGGTCCTTGCGACGAATGCGCCAACTTTTCACCAGAATGCCGAGAGGCATGAGAAGCAGGCCAATGAGGATCAGGCCCGGCAAGATGATATAGCCAACGATATCGACGTAAGGGTTTTTGGCCGGTGATACAAGCGTAAACAGTCCGAAAGTCACCAGGAGCAGAACCGCCATCGCGGCAAGGAATGCTCCAATAACCGTAATCGTGTTCTCCCAGTAAGGGGGATGCTTGGGCCGGTATGGGGCAGGACCTGCGGACCGGGTTCCAGGGTCGGCTTGCGGCTCTTCCGGGCTTGTGGCAGGCTCCGGCGAGGAAACATCCGGCGCGGTGTTCGTCTTCGGATGATTGAGGGGATTGTCCGCTTGTCTGGAACCGTCAGGCGTGTTGTCCACGAATCCTTCGCCTCCTGATCCTCGCGATTCGGTAGTACATGTTACTAATGCGGAGCACCAGGTTGTGGCACGCCCGGGGCGTCGTCAGTAATTCGATGCGGTCGACCGAGAAGATCAATATGGTATCGTCGCCCTGCGATACTTACGTCCGTCTCAGAGTAGTGTCCAAGGATGCCAAGGGCCACCGCCGCCAGCAGGGCGAACAAGCCGATGCCTACGGCGACGGGGCGCTTCTTGGGGTGGCGCTCCTTGCTACGATCCAGGAATGGCCAAAGCAACAGCAGAACAAACGGCACTGAACAGGCGAATATGCCCAGAACCGCGCCGTAGGGTCCCTCGAAGTACTTCAACAGCTGATAACTAGGCAGGAAGTACCACTCGGGTTTGATATGCTCGGGAGTGCTCAGCGGATCTGCGGGTTCTCCGATGCCCCAAGGCATCATCACGGAGAGGGTTACGAGTGAAGCCAGCAAGATTACCAGGACAACACCTTCCTTGGCGACGTGAACCGGGAAGAAGGGGATGCCACATTCCGGCGCGACAGGCTTTTCCTCGCCAACCGGTTTCATCGTGGCTAGGTTGTTCAAGCGCATGAGGAACAAATGCACGACGATCAAGCCCGTCAATATCCATGGTAGGATGATCACGTGGACAACGAAAAACCGCGATAGGGTCTCGCCCGTCACGGCGTCGCCCCCGCGAAGAAAGTAGCGCAGCCACTCGCCGATCAGCGGCACCTTGTCGGCTGACTCAGTTCCGACGGTCGTGGCCCAGAACGCAATCTGGTTCCAGGGGAGCAGATAACCGGTGAACCCGAATATGATCGTGAGGACAAAAAGGATTGCGCCTGTGACCCAAGTGAGTTCACGAGGTTTCTTGTATGCTCCTGAAAAGTACGTTCGGATCATGTGCAAGACGACCGCGAGAATCATCAACGATGCGCCCCAGGCATGAACCTGGCGGTACAGCCAGCCGAAATTCACTTCAGCCGTGATGTACTGGATCGATCGGTGTGCCGCCTCCGGGGTTGGTCGGTAGTAGACGAGCAGCATGATGCCGGTGATCGTCTGACTGACAAAAAGAAATAAAGAGAGGCTTCCAAACACGTGGAGCCACCCGGTATGCGGGGGCAGCCGTTTGTGGATCTGCTTGTCGAGGAAATTGCGCGCGGTTTCCGTGTCGTAGCGAGCGTCCAGGAAATTCGAAATTCGCCGTTTCATTTCTGGTACTTCTTGGGCTGACCGTCGTAAGCCGTCGGGACTCCTCGAAGGGGTAAGCAGACTCAACTTTGCCGCACGGGACGGGCTGCAATTGAGACGATCAAGCCCAACCAGAAGCGTTGCCTTGCAAACGCGCCACGGGATGCTACGTCACAGTAACGTACACCTTGCCGCCGGCTTCTTTGACGTCGTACGGTGGTAACGGTGCTGGCGGCGGGCCCGAAACCACGTCGCCATTCTTATCAAAAACAGCCGCGTGGCAGGGGCAAAGAAACTCCTGTTTCGCAGCACTCCATCGTACTAGGCAGCCCAAGTGGGTACAAGCTGCCGAAAAGGCCTTGAATCCCGCGCGATCGCGGACCACGATCACCGGCTTGCCCCCGACTTGGAGTACCTTGCTGTCGCCCACGGCCATGTTCGCTGCGCCATCCACCTCAACGCTACGGCTAGTGCCGCCCTGGGCCGCAGGCCAGAGGTATGCCAGCGCAGGGATTCCCATTGCCGCCCCCAGAACCGTTGAGCCCAGGGCAACGAGCCAATCGAGGAAATCGCGGCGTCCCAGTTTTTCTTGCGGCTCCGTGCTCATTTATTCCAGCTCCGACTCCGGCTTGACATAGGCGGTTCGAAGCCGTTTGTACTTTGCGTACAACAAACCGGCGAAGCCCAGCGCGAAGATCCAGATTGGGATCAGCGCCAGATGGCGCAACCGAAGGTCGCGCTCGAGCTTGTCGAGGTCCGCTTCCACCTGGTTACAAGTCTCGTTCAGTTCAGCAACCTTGTCGGTGACGAGCTTGCTGTCAAGGGTATGTTGCGTCGGGGCCAGTTCGATCAGTTGAGTCTTGGCGTCCGAAAAGAGAAATCTCTGGCGATCCACGAGCAGGACACCTCTTTCGACTTCGTCGAGCCTGTATCCCGTCCGAACGTATTGCCGCTCGGCGGCCGAGATTTCGTCCAACAAAGTAAACATCTTCGCGAGGTCGGCATCCTCGTCGACATCATCATGGCAGTAGAGGCAACCCGGCAGAGCTCTCCTCATTATCGTTTGGGGATCGGGGTGTATCGCGTTCGTGATCTGTTCCGGAGTCGGTGATGCGTCCGAGGCGAGCAGGTGCTCATACCGTTCAATCAGAACACCCGTGTCCTTGGTAATCCGCTCTATAAGATGGAAATGGCCTCCGTCACGATAGGCGTGGCACTGCACACACCCCTTAAACTCGTCCATGCCCGCGTGCGGGCTTTCAGCGAACGCTTCGGAAGCGTGCTGGTGGCATTGCCCGCACACAGCACCGACGTTCTCAAAACCAGGAGGTACGGCCGAGTGATTCCCGTGGCACGTGGCGCAGGTTGGCGCGCCAAGATCTCCGTCCTCAAGCAACAATCGCCCGTGCACGCTTCGTCGGTACTCTTCGACAACCCCGGTAGGCAGATCAAAATCCCCCATCAGGCGCGCGTTTTCGTGGCATTGGGCACATGTGCCGGGGACATTTGATGGATACGTCTTGCTGGCGGGTTCCTTCGCTGGCAAAACGTCATGCGCCCCGTGGCAATCCACGCATACCGCTACGCGGTCGTCATGCTCCTGCATCAATGTCTTGCCATGAACGCTGGTCCAGTAACGGGCGAGTTGATCGATTCGTATACCGTACGGATTCATCCGCTCGGCGTCGGCGTGGCAGTCGCCGCAGAGGTGCGGTATCGCCGATCGCGCCAGCTTGCCCTTGAAATCCGCGCCGTGGTCAAACGCAGGGGCGTCGGCGAGATGGGATCCGCCTTTGTATATCTGAAGCCGGTCCGGCGCGATCGCGAACGATTCCGGTCCTCCGTGACATTCCTGGCATTTGAGGTGCCGGTGAATCGATGTCGCCAAGACGTTCTGTTCCTGGCTGTGGCAGGCGGCGCAGGATACGAGTTTCTGGTCGGCAAACAGCGCGCCCGGAAACCCCGCAGAAAATGCACAAGCAGACGCAAGCAAGAGTTTAGTCGTGTTTAAACGCATCAGCTTCGCCTAACTATCAGTGGCTTCCTCCTGCCCGTTTCGCAATTGACGGTGGGCGCGTGCCTCTAACCCTGGTTCGATTTGCTCATGAAGACTTCGCACGCTCCAGTTGCCGATTTTATGACGCGCGTGGCGGACCCGCAAGTGCAAGGCCCTTTGCGGCCTGATCTCGACCCGTTGTCATACGCCACTAGAAGCTTGCAAGGAACGCGGCGACATCGGCGATATCCTGGGCGCTCAGATCGACCATGATGTGACCGCCCGCCCCGCCGACCATCGCCTCTATGGCTGCCTCATCAACACCCTGAATGTCTGGCGCGAAACCGCTGGCGCCGTCGGCGCCGTGGCATGCGGCGCAACGACTGCCGACGATCGTCTCTCCGCTGGCGACGTCACCCGGCCCGGGTGTGCCGTTGTCGTTTGTGTTGTCGTTCGCGTTGCCGTTGTTGTTTGCATTCGTGTTGCCGTTGTCGTTCCCGTTGTCATTCTCGTTGGTGTTGGTGTTGGCGTTGTCCTCGTCGAGGGCGTCGGCCAGGGCGTTGGCAAGGTCGGTGAGGAACAGATCCAGTGCGGACCGACCAAAGGCCGCGCCGCTTTGCAGCAGGACATCCTGGAAGTTGGTTCCGCATCCCGAGGCGGGAAGCATTGACACAATTGCCAGGACGATGATCGCGGGAATGGCTTTTCTTTGGAACATGTGCGGTTTCTCGCTACAAGACGGACTCAGGGAACTTCCTTCGGTCCCACGAAACGGGTGGCGGCGCTGGGTGAAGTTCGCGCTCGGGCCGCCAGTGCCCGCCCTGACAGGATTCGGCCAATCCCGGCCGCGCTGTGCTTCTGCTTCAGCAGCGGCGGCTTGCCGAAATGCGGGTCGTGACACTTCGTGCAATTCTCCACGCCGGGGCCGCTGTGAGCATCCTGACTCAGGTCGGACGGCGGATCGTGGCAGTCAATGCAGGTTTCGTAGACCGGCTGGATGAGCAGAGCCGGATTCTCGCTCTGATGCGGTACGTGGCAGAGGTCGCAGTCGCCATCGACCACGGGTGAATGACCCACGGCGTCGCTGAAGAAGCGTGGGTGGCAGGATTGACAGGCTTCGGCGTAATCGTCGCGGACTTGCATCTGCGCCGTGGGCTGGTGGCAGCTTTCGCACTGCCGGCCGACGTACGGACTGTGGCGCGAGACAAATCGGGGTCCGGGCGGAGCGGGGACGGCGGGCTTGGACGGCGATTCGCCCGCTGGTGTTTCGGTCTCCGCCTGCGCTGCCGGCTTTTCTTCGGGAACCTCGAAGAAGAAGTGCCGCAAACGATCCCTGCTGCCGGCCGAGCAACCCCAAATCACCAGGGCGACAAGCAGGGGCGACAGCACGATAACGGCGCGCATGACATGGTCCTCAAGAAAACGCCGCTCCGGACGTTCGCACTAACGATAAACACTGGGGCGCACCGATCAATAGGGCAGCGCGAAAAAATCGCGAAGCGCGGTAACCGCTCGGTGCTCGGTCGGTCGTGGCAAAAGGGCTGCACACCCGGCATCGATGCGGCCGGGGATTCGGCGCGTCCAGCGGGTGATACGCAGCGACGTGGAATCGTCACCGATGCGGTGAGCTTTCGTGTGAGTTCTTCATCGGCGCGGCAGGTCGATGATGTGCTGCGGCAGATTTCTGTTGCCATGCGTGGTGCGATCGCCTATACCAGCCGCCATCGGCGGCGCATCGGGCGATTCTTGAATGTCGACTCGCGCCGAGGCCGGGTGGAAGCGGCCCGAAGGTGATCGTATGGATGGCGCGGCCTGTTCACGTTGGCGCGGTTGGGCGGTAGTCACCAGGCTCAGGAGTGCGCCGCGTCGAACGCTTCGGGTGGTCTTTGCCGCAGGTTTCTCGGCCATGCTGTCGGCGCCGGCGACGGCGGACACACCAGACCAGGCCGACGGCACTTCCGACGCGCCGCCGCGCTTCCTGACCCTTAATCAACTCGATGCCTACCTGGAATTTGAAGGGGAATACAACCGCTCGCGCGTGTCCACCGACGCCCGCCGGCCTTTTTCCCGCGACCGACAGCAGCGCAACCGAGATTACATCTTCGAAGAGCGGATCGGCCTGTCCCTGCAGCAGACTCTCATCGATCCGAGCCTCATCATCCTCAGCAGCGATTTCAGCTTCGCCCTGACGCAGGAGCGATTCGAAGAGAAGATTGACGGTTTCGATCGGGTCGACAACGACAACGGGTACCTGGTTCACTACGATACGCGAATCGACCTGTTCCAGGGCAAGAAGATCTCGGGTTCAATCTACTCCCGCCGCAATGATCGGCGCATCGACCGCCGCTTCCAGCCCACCCTGAACGAGGAGCGGATCGGGTACGGGACGAGTTGGGTCTTCAGCGACGAGAAGCTCCCCATGGAGCTATCCTACGAATACCTGGAGACCGACCGCACGGGGAACCGGGACAAGCGCGACGACGAGCACTACACGGAAAGCACGCTGCATTACGGGGTGGAGTGGCTGATCACGCAGCGCCACAAGTTGCAGTTCTCATTTGAGCACGCGGACACGAAGCAGGAGTACCAGGGTCTGCGCGAGCCGTTCGAGACGCATCGCGACCTGTTCATTGTCGAGCACGATCTGGAGTTCGGTCCGGGCGGCAAACATTCCCTGCGAACGCTCCTCCACTGGCAGGAAGAAAGCGGCGATTTCGCACGCGACCTGTTCGAGATCGGCCCGCAATTGACCTTGCAGCACACGGATGATCTTCAGACTATATACAAGTATCAATTCAATCGCGAGCAGTATGAGAATCTGGACATTGACACCCACCGGGCCGATTTTCAGTTGGTCCATCAGATGTATACCAATCTGACGTCCACGTATGACCTTTTCGTGCTCTATGAGGACATCGAGGATGATGTCCGCACGACGCAATACGGCGCATTCGCCGACTGGCAGTACAATCGCCGCAATCCCTACGGCCATTTCTATGCGAATCTGCACCTGTCATACGATACCGAGGAAGTGGACGGTGGTGACGGCACCCGCGTGGTGCTCAACGAGTCGGGCACGCTGCGTGATCCGGTGGCGATCACCCTTCGCAATCGCGATGTGATCGACGCCAGTATCGTGGTGACGGACGTCACCAACCGCCGATTCTACCGTCGCGGATTGGATTACGCGGTCTACCACATCGCCAACGCCGTCCAGATCACGCGCATCCCCACGGGGCAGATTGCCGACGGGGAGACGGTGCTGATCGACTACAACTACCGTACGCCCGCCGACGGCCAGTTGGACACCATCCGCGTCGACTTGAGCGTCGAGCAACGCTTCACGGGCGGGTGGACGCCGTACTATCGACTTTCCTATCGCAACCAGGAAGACGAGCTCAGCACGGGATTCGACCGCCGCGCGGACCGGACGGATCACCATCGCATCGGCGTCACGTATGACCAGCCGCGGTATACACTCGGCGCGGAGTACGAGATATTCGACGATACCGTCGATCCCTATGACGCCTTTCACCTGGACGGGCGACTTCACGTGCTCCAACAGACGGATCATTCCTTCGATCTGGCGGCGCGGCTGTCGAGGCTGTTCTTCGACGGCGGGACATTCGATCGGGACGTGACCATGCTGGATATCGAGGCCGATCACCGCTGGCGGATGACGAACGCGTTGTCCACCGTCGGGCGCGTGGCGTATCGGTACCAGCAGGATTCGACGGCCGGCGATACGCGAGGATGGGACGTATCGGCGGGTATGGAATATGTCTCCGGCAACCTGTCGGGCGAACTGACGGTCGAGTATGATCAACTCAATCTGCCGGATTCGGACCAGGAGGATGTCGGCGTCTATCTGCGGATTCGCCGGGATATACCCAATGTCGTATCGCGCTGGTAAGTCCGTTTTCGGGGTCGCCCCGGCGATCAGTGCCGTGATTGTGGCACTGGCGATCGGCGGCTGCGCCCGGCCTCGCGGCGTGCTCTTCGAGCCGCCCGTTTCGCCGCGCGTCTGGCCTGCGCCTCCCGAGCAGGCGCGCATCCGCTACGTGGGCGCCATCTCGGGCAGCGACGATCTCAAGGCCTCGCGCAGCGGCGCGGAGGTATTGCAGGCGGCCCTGCGCGGACCGCGGCAACCCATCCGTTTCGTGAGCCCGCACGGTGTCGCCCGCGGTCCGAATGGCCTGCTCGCGGTTACCGATGGCGGTATTCCGGGCATCCATCTCATCAATCTGGATGAGCGAACGCACACGCTCGTGACCGGTTGGGCCGATCAGCACTTTCAGGTTCCGGTCGGCGTTACCTTCGCGGGGGATCGGGTCCTCGTGGCCGATGCCGCCCGGGGCGAAGTCGTTGAAGTGACGGCCGACGGTTCCTTTGTTCGCGCGATCGGATCGATTGAGCTGTCGCGTCCGGTCGGTGTGACATGGATGCCGTCGCGCGGAGAGCTTTTTGTCGTGGACGGCGGCGCCGATGCCATCCTCGTCTTTGACGAGGCCGGCCGATATCTGCGAACCGTCGGCGGTCCGGGCGTGGAGCCGGGCAAGTTCAATCGTCCCACGCATGTCGCCGCGCAGGGAGAAGTCCTGCTGGTGGCCGACGCGGCAGGCTTTCGTGTCCAGTTGCTCGACCCGATGGGCAACGCGTTGAGCGTATTCGGACAAAAAGGTGACGGCGCGGGTGATTTTTCGCTGCCCAAGGGGGTTGCCTTCGATCGCGGCGGGCACGTGTACGTGGTTGACGCCCAGTTCGAAAACGTCCAGATTTTCGATCGCCGGGGTCGTCTGCTTCTGGCATTCGGGCAGGAGGGGAGCGGCATGGGTGAGTTTTCGCTCCCCGCCGGCATTGCGATCGACAATGCGGATCGCATCTGGATTGCCGACGCGGGGAATCGCCGCATACAGGTCTTCGACTTTGTGGGAGCAGCCTCATGAGGTTCCCGGGCCGAAAGACAACCGCGGGGCTTGGCGTCCTGATGGTCGCCGTGCTCTGTCATCACGCGATGGCCGACGAGTCCGTGGTCAACTCCAAGCACGATCTTTCCGTGCGTGGCCCCGGTCCCATCCGCGCCGTGCAGGAGACGGAGATCTGCATCTTCTGTCACGCTCCGCACAACACCGCGCCGCAGACGCCGCTGTGGAACCGCGAAAACCCGCGGAGGTACTACCGCATCTATGAAAGCTCCACGACGGACGCGCGGATCGATCAGCCTTCGGGCCCGTCCAAGATGTGCCTGAGCTGCCACGACGGCACCATGGCCCTGGGAAACGTGCTCTCGCGGCCGCTGGCCGAACCCATCGTCATGACCGCCCGGACCATGCCGCCCGGCGAGAACGATCTGACCAACGACCTGTCCGATGACCATCCCATCGGCTTCCGCTACGACAGGGCGCTATCGAATGCCGATCCGCAGATCCGCGCTCCGGAGGTGGTCAGCCAGGATCTTCCGCTCGGCGTCCACGGGGAGATGCACTGCACGACGTGCCACGATCCTCACAATAACGAACTTGGTGAGTTTCTGCGGGTCACGGATCAGATGTCCGCCATTTGCCTTTCCTGTCATGACCTGAAAGGCTGGGAGCTCGGCTCGCACTCGGTCAGCACGAATCGCGTGGCCGGGCGGATCGTGGATCCCACGGAGCGGCTCAAATACCATACCGTGCGGGACAATGCCTGCGCGAACTGCCACAAGATTCACTCGGCTGATCAACCCGAGCGCCTCCTGCGCTTCCAGCGGGAGGAGGACAATTGCCTGAATTGCCACAGCGGTTCCGTGGCGGCGTTCAACATTGCCGCGGACATCGGCAAGCGATCCGCGCACGACGGCCGGTTCCGCACTGGGGTGCATGACGCCGCGGAGATACCGTTCGGCATGCGTCGCCACGCCGAGTGCGTCGACTGCCACAATCCCCACGCCAGCGGTCCGGATCGGTTGGGGGTGGTGCGGGGGACGATGGGGCAGACGGTGAAAGGTCCAAACCTGCACGTGAAGGGGATCACGCTGACGGGTCGCGAGACGGACGACGCCAAGTTTCTGTACGAGATCTGCTTCAAGTGCCACGCCGACGGTGTTGCCCGTCCGCGCCGCCCCGATATCGAGCGGCAGGTCGTGCAGACCAACGTGCGCCTGCAGTTCCAGCCGTCCAACCCCTCGTTCCACCCGATTGCCGCACCGCGGCGCAATGACGACGTGGTGAGCCTGATCGCTCCGCTCCGCGTGGGCAGCATCCTGTCCTGCATGGACTGCCATAACAGCGACAACTCGCGCTTTGCGGGCGGGACCGGCGCGAACGGCCCGCACGGTTCGATCTATGAGCCGCTACTGGTCCGCAATTATGAAACGGCGGACTTCACCGTGGAGAGCGCTCAGGCTTACGCTCTTTGCTATGAGTGTCATGATCGCCAGAGCATTCTGAATAACGAGAGTTTCCCCCTGCATCGGCGGCATATCGTCGACTTGCGGACGCCGTGCAGCGTTTGTCACGATGCCCACGGTGTGTACCGTGGGCAGGGTAACAGCACCAATCACAGCAACTTGATTAATTTTGACTTGTCCGTCGTGTTTCCTGTGACGGGTGTCGCCGGGGCGGGCATTGAATACCGCGACACGGGCCGTCTTTCGGGAAGCTGCACGCTCACCTGCCACGGGTTCACCCACGTGAACTTCCCCTATGCCAATCCGCGGGCAGGCGGAACGTCGCGGATTCAGACCACTTTGCGAGGTACCGGGCAATGATCATGCGACGACTGCTCTGGGTATTCACGGCCGCCGCGGTCGCGGGACTGACCGGGTGGGCGTTCGCCGGGATTGAAGGTTCCAAGCACGACTTCAGCGACAAACCGTGGTCGGGCGGCGATAAATGCAGCGCATGCCACGTTCCGCATCGCGAGAAGGCGCCGACGGCCGCGCCCCTCTGGGACCCCAACGCCGATCTGAACCGCGTCTTCGGGACGCCCATTACGTCTGACGCCCAGTCGGGCAGCGGGACGCTGTCGTGCCTGCGCTGTCACGACGGCACCATTGCCCGGGATTCATTCGGCGGCGACGACGGCGGACGTCGCAGCATTCCGACTCCGTACACGAGTCATCCGGGCTTCTTCAAGGCTGGCATCCGGACGGGAAATCACCCCGTCGGTGTCAAATACCCCCGGTTTGAAGACGGCTACAAAATGATCACGACGGTGACCGCGCGCGGCGATGTGATTCTACCGGCCGGTCGCGTGGAGTGCGTCTCGTGCCATGATCCGCACAACATGGCTGAACTTCCCTATATGCTGGTCGTAAGTAATGCGCGCAGTGCACTGTGTCTGACATGCCACAAGAAATGATCAACGTCCGTGCGGGAATTTCATCCTTCGTGCCCCGGCGCAATTTTCGGTGCGATGCCGGAGAAATGCGGGTCGTCCCCCCGGGCCGGGGGTATTTACTCCCGGTATTGCTCATCGTGTCAGCGGGCCTGTTCTCGGGATGTGCCGCGCATGCTCCATCCAAAGAGCTGGTGTATTTCCCTCCCCGACCTGCGACGCCGCGTGCCGTGCATCTGCTCTCGTTCGACCACATGGATGAGGTCGTCCGTCTGCGAGCGAACTGGATCGACGTCCTTCGCGGCGGTCGCGCCGCGCCGTATGCGGGAACACCGGCCGGTATCGCATTTCACGGCAGTTCTTTGTACATCTGCGACACCGATGCCAACGTCGTTCATGTATGGAATCTTGAAGAAGGGATTGCCGTGCGGCTGGGCGATGCGGGCACGAATGCTCTCGCCAAGCCGGTTGACGTAGCAGTCGGGGATGACGGCACGGTCTACGTTGCGGACACCGGCTTGGAGGAAGTTGTTTGCTTTGCGCCCGACGGATCAGCCGGCAAGCGATTCCGCCCCGAGGGTAAGGAGAAGTTTCAGCCCGTCGCCCTGGCGGTTCATGCGGGGCAGCTCTACGTCGCCGACGTCGCCGGTCTGACCATCGACGTTTTTGGCTCGGAGTCGGGCACTACAGCGCGCTCCATCGCTCTGCCCAGCGTGGATGACCGGAAGGTCTTCCCCGTGGGGCTGGCCTTCTCCGCGACCGGAAACCTCCTGGTCAGCGACGGTATGGGCTCACGTGTCGTGGAGATTGATGACGAGGGCAAGGTGTTGAAGACCATCGGCCGGCCCGGTGATCGTTACGGCGACCTTGGCCGGCCCCGGCATATCGATATAGGTCCCGACGGCGTACTGTACATCGCCGATGCGGCGTTCGCGCACGTTCACCTGTTCAACGAAGCCGGCCAGTTGCTCATGCTCATCGGCGGTGATCGGGGTGGACCGGCCGGTACGCCACTGCCCGTGAGCGTGGCCGTGGCCAAGAGCGTCCCGACGGCGATTGCCCGTCTGGTGCCCGCCGACTTCCAGCCGGCGTACTACATCTTCATTTCCAACACGGTTGGGTCGAAGCGGATCGCTCTCTTCGCCGTGGGCATGGGGAAATAACTCGCTCCCCGCGGCGCGTCCTGAATGGAATACATCGAATCATGAGCGGGTGAGTCCGCTTTTCTCAGGCGGACAGCATCTGCTCGGCTTCGGCCAGTTTTTCCGCCAGGTTGGTGCGGATCGCCTCGATGTGTGCGCTGCTGATGCCCACGCGCTCCAGCATCTCGGGACGGATGTTTTCGTTCTGAGCACTCAGGTAGAACCCGACCTTCTCCTGGCAGCAGAGCACGTCGGCCAGTTGGATCAACGTCGCCAGGTTCTGCAATTCGGGGCTGAGCGCCTCGGGGTTGTGATGGAAACCGACTGCGGCGCGCAGATGGCGGGGGAACTTCCACTTCGTGGTCAGCCCGACGCCGAAGGCCTGATGGTCCGCACCGATCAGCTTCCGCTCGGCTTCGAGCATGTTCGTCTTTCCGTCCATGCAGCGGTTGACCACGTTGGCGAACGCGTCGGCATAAGCCTGCCGCTCCACCATCATGCCGATGTCGTGAATCATTCCCGCGACGAATACCTCGTCGACGAGCACGTCGTGCGGTGCGGCCTTGGCGATGTCGGCCGCGACGACCGCGACGCCCACACTATGCCGCCACAGGTCCGATGCGCTGAAGTGCTCGCTGATCCGGCGACCCTTGAACAAACGGGCGATCGAGGCGGCGATGGCGATGTTCTTCACGGCCGAAAGACCCAGCAGGATAATGGCCCGGTCCACGCTGGCCACCTGCCCGGGAAGTCCGTAGAACGCCGAGTTCACGACCTTCAGGACCTTCACGGACAGAGCCGGATCGTTCTTGATGATGTCGTGCAGATCGCGGGCAGTGCTTTTGGGATCCTCCACGATCTGAATGATCTTGATGGTGATCTCAGGCAGCGTCGCGATGTCGCCGATCGATGCGAGCGCCTTGTCGACCACGGTCTTGGCGTTATCGGCAATCTGCGTCGACATAATGGTCCCCAGTTCCTCCTCCACGACCCCAAGCCGCGGTGGCTTCTTCTCGGGTTTATCGACACCAACCCGGGAGGGAATGAGTAGTTCCACTTCTGCGATCATCGGCCAGGATCGAGGTCTGCGGGAGGTGGCACCGATTATCGGACTCAGCGTAACGCAAGCGATTTGCGCCGGAATTCGTCCGTGAGGGGCACGCGCGCCAGAATCGCGGCAATCAGGGGGCCGACGGGTTTCGTGCCATAGACCGACGATCGCCCGGCACGTGGGCGAAGTCGCAGCGCCTGCTTGAGGCCTTCGGCAATCGACGGTTTCGACTCGCCCACATCGACTACGGCGCTGCCGCCACGCTCCCGGCCGGCCTGTCGCGTACCCACGTTGACCACCGGCGTACCTGCGAAGTTCGCCTCGATCACCCCGCTCGAAGAATTCCCCACCAGAACATCGGCGCTCATGAGCAGCCGCAGAAACCTGTCCCGCTCCAGGGAGCGATGCATCTGCTCCACGGCTTGCGGTCGCCGGCGTTGAAATGACTCCGCGGCGGCAATGATGCCCTCGTGCCCGCGGTCGGTATTCGGATAGATGATCGTCGATCGTAACCCGCGATCATGGATGGCCTGGAGGATCGTCGCCATCACCGCCCGCTCGCGCTGTGCCGAGCGTCCGATGGGGTGCTGAATGACCAATGCCCGATCGGACCGGCTGGTCGGTCGCGGGACTTCTCGAAGAAGCGTTCGGAGCCGGTCCAGACCCGGTGCTCCCACGAGATGAACGCGCTCGGGCGATTCCCTCATGCGAAGCAACCGACGCTTCGCCCCGGCGCTAGCGGCCAGGTGAACGTGTGCCAGCCGCGTAATGGCATGGCGAATTCGATCGTCCAGATCGCCGAGGGCCAGATCGCCGCCATGAATGTGGGCGAGAATGCGCCCGGTGGTCGTCGCCGCCAATGCTCCGGCGAATGCCTCGATCCGATCGCCGAGCACCACGACGATGTCCGATTGCGCCTCCTCCAGGAACGCGGCGATGCCCTTCACGCCGCCGGCGAGCCCGTCGGCTTGGTCCAGCGCCGAGTCGTCACCGCGCTGCATCCGTACCCTTGCCGCGATGGTGAACCCGTCACGGCGAATCACGTCCACCGTTCGGCCGAAGCGACGCAGCAGGTGCATACCGGTAACGACGAGCTGGAGCTCGAGATCGGGATGATTGCGGATGGCTTCGAGCGTGGAGGTGAGCAGGCCGTACTCGGCGCGCGTTCCGGTGACCACGGCGATGCGGCGCCGCCGTTTCAATCGCGGGCCGCGTGACTTCACCGGACCATATCCCACGACAAGACGGTGTCACGCGGAATGGCTCGGCTCGCGCGACGACCGATGAGTTGGACGAACTCCCGCGGGGAAATGCCCGTGCCGGGACGCTTCAACGTGAGCAGCTCGAAAGTCAGCGCATCGCCCTCGGCGATGTCCGCTGCCGCGACGACGCTCTTGCGGGCCACGTTGCGCACCTCGGTTTCTTCCGCCGCCATCCCCACGGCACCGCTACCAAGGGCCCCCTCCGCCGCCCGCACGTGCGAGACATAGTCGCGCCACTGCGCCGGCGTAAGGGACATGGCGTGATCGGGCCCGGTGAGTGATTGATCGAGGGTGATGTGCTTTTCCAGCAGACACGCACCGGCCGCTCTTGCCCAGGAGCCGGTCAGGGCGGACGTCGTGTGATCGCTCAGGCCCGCCGGCAAGTCGAACGCCCGGTGCAATCCGGTAATGGCACCCAGGTTGATCGCCTCCAGCGGCGTGGGGTAGCGACTCACGCAATGCAGCAGGACGAGCCGCTCGCCGGCTCCGCGCTGGCGCAGCCAGCCCACCGCCTCGCCGATTTCCCAACGCGTGGAGGCTCCCGTGGAGAGAACGATCGGCAAGCCCGTGGTTACGGCTGCGTCCAGAAGAGGCCGATTGGGCAAATCGGTCGAGGCAATCTTGATGGCGACGCTGCCCATCCGCTGCACGCGGGCGACATCGGCGATGCCGAACGGCGTCGCCAGAAAAGCGATGCCGCGCGCGTGACACCGTGCAACGATGCGCCCGTAGCTTTCGTCGGTCAGTTCCAGAGGAGCAAGCAGGGCGCGCTGGGACGCCGGTCCGCCGGCGGCGCGCTGATAGCCTGCGGTTGCCGCGTTATGTGTGACGAGGTCTTCCGCCCGGAATACCTGGAACTTCACGGCGTCGGCGCAGCCGTCCGCAGCCGCGTCGACAAGGGCGAGTGCCATACGCTCGTCGCCGTTGTGGTTGACGCCGGCTTCGGCGACGAGATACGCGCGTTGTCCAGGCCCGACGCGATCGTTGCCGATCGTCACGGCTCTGCCGCCGGATATGTTCGGCGCCCCTTCGGGGATGAGCGGATTTCGGAATTCAATCATGTTGCAACTCGTCTTTCGCCCGCAGGAGCGCTTCTGCCACATAGAGGTCCATCGGCCCGTCAACATCCACGGAGTCTTCCGCCTGCTGGACGATCGCCCGGCGGTCGCGCCCCAGGAACGCCTGATGGTCGTCCGGCATCTCTAGCGCGGCGAACAACGCAGCACGTGTAACCGCTGCAACGGCGCCGTCGTGATAATACAGCGGTTCCAGATCCTGCCGCCTGTAGATGCTGTTGGTTCGGTACTGACACATGCGGTCGCCGTCGAGGCGATGCAGCCAGTCGGGATGAAGCTTGGTGACCGGAGCCACGCTCCGTACGGAATCGGCGCCGCTTTGTTGCAGATGCTCGATGGCCCGGTCAATGAGTCCTCTCGCGCGGATCGGAATATTGCCGTAGAGCAGAACCACGGCGTCGATGGTCTGCCGGTGCCGCCGCTCCCAGTCGAGGACAGCGTGTCGCGCCGCGTCGTCTACCGTGGCCGTGTCCGTGGCCAACTCGGCGGGGCGGTCCACCACGTCGATGTTCGCTCGGCGTGCCAGTTCCTTGGCCGGCTCACTGTCCGTGGTAAGCACGAGGTCCGTCAGTCGACGGCTCGCGAGAGCATGGTCAAATGAATAGGTGATCAGCGGTCGGCCGCGAAGGGGGCGCATGCATTTCCCGGGCAGGCCCTTGCTTCCCGCCCGGGCGAGGATGATCCCGAGTACGGTCATGTCCGTCCCGCAGATTATCGGCTTGGCCGGGAACGTGGCTTGACCGCTTCGGGGACACGGGATGGCCGAATTCAGTTTGCGTCAGCGCAGACGCCACATGGCGTATTTGCCATGGCGCATAACGCATGCCCGGAAGCAGATGCTTTTTCGATGGAAGAATGGAAACTAGACCAGCGAATCCGCGAGTTCCGGCGCGAGCACTTCGCGCAGGCGCTCGATGGCCCGCTGCTCGATCTGGCGAACGCGCTCTTTGGTGACGCCGAAGCGCTGGCCGAGTTGCTCGAGGGTAAGCGGTGTTCCGTCACCACCCAGGCCGAAGTGTGCCCGGACGATCTCCCGTTCACGCTCCTCGAGCGCCATGAGACCCTCGCCGATGAGTTCCTGCACGCGGCGACGGTCGCTGGACTCGCCAGTAGCACCCGACGGCGCGGTGCAGGGCGCCGCGTCGAGCAGTTCCTCCTGCCCGGTTACGTAGCGCGCCGCCTGGTACTGCTCGGCCGGGATCGATCGGGCGTAGTTCTTCATGATCGCCCAGGAGGCGTAGGTGCTGAACTTGTTGCCCAGCGCGTAGTCGAATTTTTCCACGGCCCGCAGCAGCGAGACGTTGCCATCGCTGATGACCTCGAAGAACTGCGGTGACCAGCCCACGTGCTTCTTGGCGATGCTCACCACCAGCCGCAGATTCGCCCGGACGATGCGCTGGCGGACTTCGTCGGCGCGGGCCAACAGCACCTGGATCTCGCCGAATTCCTCCGTTGTCGCACTCAGTGTGTCCACGGACCGGAGCTGCATGGCGGCCTTGTATTTCAGGTAATTGAAGCGCCGGAACAGGTCGCGCTCCTGCTCCGTGGTGAGCAACGGTGTCAGGTAGAGCGACTGGAGATAACCCGGCAGATCCTTGGGGATGCGCGGGGAGGCCTCCGCCTCGGAAGGTGGCGGCTCCGGCGCATCCAATATCAGGCTGTCCGCCTGCGGTGCGTCGAACAATTCGTTGTGGATGTACTGTGGCGGCGATGCCACCCATCGCTGAAGTTGAACGCGCCGCAGCGCGGCGTAAATGTCGTCTTCCGAGACCTCCATTGTCGCGGCGATGGCGGCCGCACCCTTGCCCGATTCATGGGCGCGCCAAACGGCCAGATCGCTGTCGGTATGGATCGACTCCGCGCGGCCCGTGAACAGCGCTCGTGCGGGGTTGGCCTCGTCGTATCGACGGAGCGTGTAGCGCACCGTCTCCACCGCCCGGCCGGTCTCCTCCGCGATGGTCCGCGCCGCGGCATGCAGGCGAACGCGGCGCTTGGCCAGGAGTTCTCTCGCCCGGGCGACGATCTGCTCCCGTTCCTGTTCCGAGAGCTGTCGGAACGATGCGCCCTTCTCGACGAGATTCTTGTGGTGGCGGACGAACCGCTCTACGGTTCGCTTGAGGAACGCGAGGCGATTGACACCGTCCTCGAAGACGAGGCGAATGCCCATCAGGCCCCGATCGCGCCATCGACGCACGGTCTTGGTACTGACGCGAAGCCCCTCGGCCAGCTCCTGATGGGTCTGGAACGGCTCTCCAACCTCCGCGACGGTCAGGCTCGCCTTGCGGCTGATGAGCTCGGCCAGGGTGACCAGGTCGCTGACAAGCGCCTGTCCGGGAATGGACGCGCTGATCTCGGGTCCGCGTTTCTGGTAGCCCGTGATCCTGGCGCAGACGAATTCAAATGGATAGGCCCGATCAGGCTCAACCAGATCGAGGAGCGCTTCCACTCCCAGAATCTGCTTGATCCGCAATCTCCGCGGAGAGAGCGTGAGCTGATGAGCCAGCTCGGCCATGTCTTTGTTGTAGAACTTGGGCACGGCCTGTCCCCCTGGTCCCATTTGCGGTCATCGGCGGAACATGCCGATGACGCCGGGCCAATCGTCGGATCGATGCGGCGGCGGTCCCAACGGGTGTGTTGTGGAAGGCGGGGCCGACGCTTGGGGTCGGAAATCCGGTGCAACCGCTCGTATCCCACCGTGGATTATCGCCCGGCAGTTTTCCAAGGTCAACGCGGAGGGGGGCCACGGCGCTCGGAATCGAGGCGGTTCTTACAACATCCGACAATGCGTTTGCGCTGCCCGAGTACGTTTTTCACGATCGCTTTGCGCGAAAGTCAATCGCTGGTCTTCCATATGGCGCGAACAGGTACGGCCGGAGACTCGATTATGGCGAGCCCAATGCCGCGATGGCGTCGTTGTAGACACCGGTGTAGGGCTCATTTTCACGGCCCTTCAGAGCACTGCGGTACGCTTCGACGGCGTCTTTGCGGTAGTCCGTGTAGCCGAACAGGGCAAGGAGATAGTCCGCCCCCGCCTGCTGGGCGACATAGGTCCAGTGCCGGCGACCCTTGCGGTGGGCCTGCTCCAGAGTCCTCATCGCCTCGGAGATGAGCTCGGCACCGGCGCTGCGTGCCTCGTCGGCGTCGGCCCGGCGGGCGGCTTCATCCGCGCCAGGCAACATCAGCGGCTCTCTCGTAACCGCCAGGCAGGTGGCGTCGGCGTTGTTTCCCAGGTACTGATGAAGGCGGACCCAGGCGGCGGCGAGCAGCGCATCAGCTTCCTGAGCCCCGGCGGCCGCCTCCACGCCGTTGTCATCCAGGCGCGGCTTGAACGGCGATCGTTCCAGCGCGGCCGGTGCGATGCCTTCGGTGCGCTCGCGCGCCTGGCGGATCGATTCTCCAGCGAGCCGCGCGGCTGCGCCGGACGCCTTCGCGGATTGATCCAACTTGCCCAGAGCGGCGTCTTCGATCTCTTGTGCCTGCGACTCGATGTCATCGAGCAGCGTGTAAATGTCCTTGGCCTGGCTTCGGGCCTCGGCGATCGCCGACTCCGCCCCGCTGCGCAGTCCGTCGCGCGCCTGACGCAGCTTGACCAGGCGGTCGATGTCCTCGCCGAGGTTGTCCAGCTCGGCTTGGAGTTCGGCAACGCGAGTGGCCAGGATCTCGCGGTCCCCCTTGAGCGATTCCAGGCCACGTACGGTTTGCGGTTGGTCCGTTCCGGCTTGAACATATTGGCCCGTGAGGTAATCCTGACCGGGAGCGAGTCGTGCCGCGGGGATGTCGCCATATTGCAGCGTCTGCACGTCACGCTCCGCCTGGCGTCGTTTGGCGTCCAGCGCCATGAGATTTTCTTCGAATACGGCCGCAGCGTTCTCCTGCGAGAAGTCGAGCCCCTTCTCACGAAGCGCATCCATTTCCGCGCGGGCAGCGTCGAGCCGACTGCGAGCCGAAGCGAGCTTCGCTTCGGTCTGCCCAATCACCTCGTCCAGCGCGGCGAGCTCACCCTTGTGACGATCGAGATCGGAGGAACGTTCCCGCATGCGGTCTTTCAGCTCGTCAGTTTTCTCGGCCAGCTCCGTGCCCTCTGCGCGGCGGATCGCAGCCTGTGCCCCCAGGACTTCGTCGGAAAGCTCGACAAGTCGCTGGCGCAGCCGGGTTGCATCGTTTCGAACCAGACGCGCGCGGAGTGCGTCCGTCAATCCCTGGTGATAGAGGATGATACCCTTGAGGCGATTGGCTTCGGCATCGTTGCGTCCACTGACGTCGCCGTCACCAACGGCCATGGCCGCGCTGATTTCCTGGAGCGCCCTGTCGAGGAGCTTGCCATTGCGGGAATCAAGACTGTGCTGCTCGGAAAGTCCCTTGCGAGCCAGCCCCGCGATATTCCCGTAGCCGGGGGGGCGTTCGGGGCGGGGGGGATCGGCCTGCCAGTTCATGGGCTGGAAAGTCGTCCAGGCTTCCTCGTGTCGCTTCTGAAAGTAGTCGACGAAATCCTCTTCTTCGGCCAGTTCGTCCACATCCTCGAGGTCGACGTCGACGCCGCGCTGGGCCAGCTCATCGGCGATCGTTTGCGATTGTTCCAGCGACACGTTGAATTGCTCGAGCAGGCGACGGGCGCGCTCCACGTGGTCGGCGATCTGCGCCTCGGCCCGAAGACGGGACGGCGGCGCCGAAATGAACCACAGTCCGGCGGAGAACAGGATAACCGCTACGATCGCCACAACGGCCGCGAGGGGGGAAGGCTTCACGATCATCTCCGGCTTGCCGATCAGGTCACTCAAGGCAGGTCAACAGGCAAGACAACACACCCAGCCCGGGGGACGGCCTGTCTCTGTCGCCGAAACCCCTGGCGCAGGGGGGCATTCTAGCGGCGGATGCCGGGGTGGCCAAGTCGTCCCGGGTGGCAACTCCGGGCTACTTCGTTGCCGCCTCCGGCGGATCAACCTCGGCGATGTCCACCTTAATGGCCCCGATGCGGTT
The DNA here is from genome assembly GCA_024102815.1 of Phycisphaerae bacterium. NCBI lineage: Bacteria > Pseudomonadati > Planctomycetota > Phycisphaerae > Phycisphaerae bacterium. The sequence goes on along the minus strand of JAGFJJ010000007.1, from coordinate 55,857 downwards.
CAATAGGGGCAGGCTCAGATCGGCCAGCCCCGTGCTGTGCAGCGAGGAGGTGGCAAAGGTGAGTCGCGTGGGGCTGCATTGCGTCTCCCGCAAGGCGGCGTCCACGTCCAGCCATTGGCCGTCGATGTAGAACTGCGTCCACATGTGGTAGCCGAAAATGTCGTCCTGCCGGGCGAATACGGGGACGTAGGCCAAGCCCACCGCCACGCGCGAGGGCAGCCCATGCAGTCGACCCAGCGCCGCCAGCAGTACGCCGTGCTCGCTGCAATCGCCCTCCTTGGTCCGGCAGACCTCGTTGGCCGTGGCGAATCCGATGTTGAGGCTCTTTTCCTCAACATAATCAGTGACGAATTTCCGGAGTTGATCGGCCAGCTTGTAGGGGTCGGAAACGTCAGCTCCCGCAACGGCCTGCTCCGCGAGTTTCTTCAACTTCGGATCGTCGAGGTTCATCATCAGGTTGCTGCCGAGATACTCCTTGCGCTGTTCTGGTGACATTCCCGGCGCGGGGCTTGCCGCTGCGGCGTGCTCCTGGCGGATAACCGTCACCTCCATCGATCCATCGGGCAGCATCTTCACCTTCTGCGAATCCGTTTCCGGGAACGGCTCCAGCTTCAGATCCGGGACGGTCGTCGTCACCTTGTAGCGGATGCGGTTGGCGCGGGAACGGTCGATGCGGCGATCGGCCTTGATCGTCGTTTTCATGAACAGCTCGGGCGGAACGAAGTCGGCCAACGCCGACTTCTCGTCCGTGACGACCACTTCCAGTTCGCCGATGCCCGGCGCGGGAACCAGCATGCGCACGGGCAGGCCGCGCTCATCGACCCACGAGATCATCTCCATCGTTCCCGTGGGTGCGTTCATCCGCACGGTGACGCGCTGCCCCCGATGTGTCTTCCCCTGGGCGGAAAACTCCTCCCATTCGCCGACCGTGGTCTCCGCGGGGATGGCCTCGTTCGTCCTCAACTCGGGTGCATAGGTCTTTACCGTGTAATTGGTACCGGGCTTGAATCCGCGCACCAGCGATTCCCGGAGCAGCCCCCAGCTCATCAAGGCCCCTTCGGGAAAATCCAGCGTTTGTTTCGTCTCGGCCCCGAACTGCGAGGTGATCAGCGTCAGCCTGCCGTTCTGAACCGTGCCGCTCGTCGTGTTGCGAAATTGTGAAAGGTCCATTGTTGAAGAAAATGCCAACGGCCTGCCCATGATCGTTTCCGTCGACGACTGCTCCAGTTCGATCTTGATGGGCTGATCGGCCCGATCGATGGAGAAGTGCATGCGGCTGGAGCTCTGGATCTGGTCGCCCTCGCGCGTGATGTATGAGTGGGAGTAACCGATCTTCTGTCCGGCGAGATAGATCACGGCCCAATCGTCGGCGAATCGACCCTGCGGGGGGTTGTTCGGGTCGATGCGCTGATCCTCCGCGCGGGCGGAGGGAATTGCGAAGAAAAGGCAACAGGCAACAGGTAGCAGGCAACGGCCGAACGGAAGCCCGGATTGCTCAGATCGTTTCATGGACATGCAGTCGTCCCTTTGAATGTGTACAGACAGGCCCGGAGCTCATGGAAACAGCGCACGCGCCCTTTGTCGCGCTCATCGACAGGTCCGTTGCTCGCGACAGGGAAGTCAGGCCCGGCCTGTTGGATTATCGCCCGAACCACTTGCGGAAGGTGTACAAAGTCGTGTCGCGGCCGGCCTCGGCGATGGAGTCCGTCAGCGGGATTTCCTTCGGGCAGACCTTGACGCAGTTCTGGCTGTTGCCGCAATCGGCAATGCCGCCGACGCCTGCCAGTACGGCCAAGCGGTCATCGCGGTCCACTTTTCCCGTGGGATGCATGTTGAAGAGAATGGCTTGGGAAATCGCCGCCGGGCCGATGAACGTCGAATGCTCGTTGAACTGCGGGCAGGCCTCCACGCAGCAGCCGCAGGTCATGCAACGCGACAGCGGGTAGGCTTCCTCCTGAACCTTGGGCGACACGCGCGGGCCCGGTCCGAGGTCGTAGTAGCCATCCACATGGATCCATCCCTTGACCTTCTTGAGCGACTCGAACATCGCCTTGCGGTTCACCAGCAGGTCTCGGATGACGGGAAACTTGGTCATCGGGCGCAGCTCGATGCCGTCGCTCGATTCCTTGAGCAGAGCGTCCACCAGCGCCGAGCAGCCCTGGCGGACCCGGCCGTTGATGACCATTGTGCAGGCGCCGCAGACCTCTTCCAGGCAGCATGAGTCGTACGCCACCGGCGTCGTCTCCTTGCCGTCGACCGTAACCGGGTTGGCGGCGATGCGGAGCAGAACCGTGGTAATGTTCATCCCGTCTTCGTAGGGAAGCTCAAACGTCTCCCAATGGGAACCGTCTTGCGGGCCGTCCTGTCGCAGCACTTTCACGCGAAATGTCTTGGCCATGATACCCATGCCCTTTTTCAAATATCCGGACCGCGCCAGAGTCTGGGGGCGCGGACCCGATGCTTCTTACTTCGCCGTCGCCCCGACCGCGGCTCGCGACTCGCGCGGCCTCATCATTTCCCGCCAGGTTTCCTCGATGACCTCGGCGCCTTTCAGGCCATACGTCCGCGGGCGCGGCGGAATCAGCGAGGTATCGACCTCCTCGTACGAGAAGACCGGTCCATCGGGCGAATACTCCGCAATCGTGGACTTCAGCCACTGATCGGTTTGCTTCTTGAATGCCTCACACCATTTCCGGGCCTGCTGGCGCAGCTCGGCCGGGTCATCCGCATCGGGTGCGGGAATCGCGAAATCCGGCTTGTAGTGCGCTCCGCGACACTCGTCCCGCTTCAAGGCGCCTTCGGCAATCACCCGGGCAAGCATGAGCATCTCGCCCAACGCCCGCGTGAAGCTCAGATTCTGGTTGGTCCAGTTCCCCTTGTCGGACAGCGCGACTTTCTGATAGCGATCTTCGAGCTCACCGATCTTGTCCAGCGTGGCCTGGATTTCTTTGTTGTAGCGCACCACAGTGACGTTGCGCGTCATCCAGTCGCCAAGTTCCTGATGAATCTTGTAAGGATTCTCGTTGCCCTGGTTCTTAATGAGCCGGTCCGTCTCGTCGTGGCAGCGCTTTGCGGCGCCGTCGAAAAGCGAAACGGGAAGGTCTTGGGCGGAGTCCTTCCGCGACTTGAGATAGTTCTCGATGGACGGCCCGACAATCAATCCCGCGAAGATGCAACTGAGAAGCGAGTTGGCTCCCAGTCGATTGGCCCCGTGATATTGATAGTCCTGCTCGCCGACGACGAAGATGCCGGGGATGTTGCTGTGCTGATTGCGCGGCGAGCCGGGCACCAGACCGCCGGTCTTGTCATCGCGCTCGTAGTCGATCCACAGCCCGCCCATCGAGTAGTGCACCGCGGGAAAGATCTTCATGGGCACATGCCGCGGGTCAGCGCCCTGAAACTTCTCGTAGATTTCCAGGATGCCGTCGAGCTTCTTCTGCGTGGTCGGCTCCAGCTCGGTCACGTCGAGATAGACGCAAAGCCGCTCTTTCTCCACGCTCAACCCGTGATTCACGCAAACGTCGAAAATCTCCCGCGTGGCGATGTCACGCGGAACGAGGTTGCCATACTTCGGATAACGCTCTTCGAGGAAATAGTATCGTTCACTCGCGGGAATGCTGGTGGGATCGCGGTTGTCCTGCGGCTTGCGCGGCACCCAGACTCGGCCGCCTTCGCCGCGGGCGCTCTCGCTCATCAAGCGGAGCTTGTCCGTCCCGGGGATTGCCGTGGGATGGACCTGGATGAACTCGCCGTTGGCGTACTTGACGCCCGCCCGATAGACGCGACCGGCCGCGCCGCCCGTGCAGATCATGGACATCGTGCTGCGGCCGTAAATCAACCCGCACCCGCCGGTGGCCATGACCACGGCATCGGCCGCGAACGAGCGGATCTCCATGCTGAACATGTCCTGGGCGACGACGCCGCGGCATACGCCGTTGTCGTCGAGGATCGGTCCGAGGAAATCCCAATACTCGAACTTCTCGACCAGCCCCTCCGTTTCCCAGCGGCGGACCTGCTCGTCCAGCGCGTAGATAAGCTGCTGCCCGGTCGTGGCCCCGGCGAAAGCCGTTCGCTTATACAAGGTTCCGCCGAAGCGCCGCTGATCGCGGAGCCCCTCGGCCGTGCGGTTGAAGGGAACGCCCAGACGATCGAGCAGATCGATGACCCTGGGGGCCCAGTCGCACATCTCCTTGACCGGCGGCTGATGCTGAAGGAAGTCGCCGCCGTAGACCGAGTCGTCGAAGTGCAGCCACTCCGTGTCGCCCTGCTGGCGGGTGAGGTCGTTGACCGAGTTGATCCCTCCCTGGGCGCACACGCTATGCGAGCGCTTCACTGGAACCAGGCTGAGCAGGTAAACGTGGATACCCTGCTCCGCCAACTTCATCGTGGCCGCCAGGCCTCCCAGCCCTCCGCCGACGACGACTACATGCTTCTTGGCCATGATGCTCACCTGATTCTCGAATGAAACCCTGTTTCGCTCGTTGCTGATACCGGGCTTCCGCCTCGATCCTGCCTACGGAGTGGATGTCCTCTGCGCTGCCGGATGATCCACCAACGACGACTGCGTGGCACTTACCTCCTGCGTGGCGACCGACGTCGGTCGATGGTCGTCCGACGTCTTGAACGTGACGAACCCGCCCAGCGCGCCCAGTCCGACGGCTCCCAGAAGAATGCCGATCGTGGCGCAAATGTATCCCGATACCCGCTGCGACGCGGGCCGAATGGTAACGCCCCAGGTGATCAGCGCCGTCCAGATGCCGTTGGCGAAGTGGTACACCGCGCAAAGGATGCCCACGAAGTAGAACGGGGCGACCCACCAGGCGGATTGAATCGCTCCCGCTGTCGTGGAGGCCGCCTCGTGCGCATCAAACACCCCGCCGCCCAGCGGCTTGCCCAGCCAGTGCATCTGCCACACGTGGTAGAAAATGAAGACGAACGCGATGATGCCCGTGACGCGCTGGAGCGTATAGCGGACATTCGCGCCGTAGCCGTAATACTGCGTGTTCGATTTGCCGGTCAGCCAGATCTGGATCCCCAGTATTCCATGGAACAGCAGCGGAAGAAAGATGAAGGTGACTTCCAGGGGGACGACCAGCGCCCCGAGCTCGTGAATTCGTTCCACCTGCCGCTGGAACTCCGCGCCCGGCGGCTCGGACGGAGCCAGCACCATGCTGTTGCTCACGAGATGGAAGATCAGGAAGAAGCCGATCGGGATGATCCCCGTGAGCGAGTGGAGTCTGCGAATCAGGAAGTAGTACTTCTGTCCGAAGGAAACCGAGGCCGTGGAACTGTCCGACACGAGATACACCTCCAACGTCTTCGTGGGCGAGCCCAGCCTCTCCCCGCAAGGCATCCGAGCGACACCGCCGGTCGCGCACGGGACCCGGATTATAGTGCTCCCCAGTGCCCTAGCAATTGACGTACCGCCGAAACACGCATCTTCTCCGGCGGCTGGCTGTTTCAATCGATTCGCCGCCGAGCGTCGATGACGCACTCGATCCCGGTCAAGGAATGCCACCCATGCTTGACAGCGCCCGTCGCCCTTCTATCCTCGAATTTTCGTGCCGGTGGCGCCGCGCCAAACCGACCCTCAGGGCGATGCAACCCTCATGCAGCGCAAACCCTCGTCCGATCGATGCAGCCTGGAAGCCCGAGCCCTGGTCCTGCCGTCTTCGGCGGACTCCACGCGGACGAGATTCGTGGCGGCGCTCGTTCTCGCCGGGGGCGCCGCAATCCTATCCCTCGCGGCGGCGGTTCGCCCCGACCCGAGCGGCATGGGCACACATCGCCAGTTCGGATTGCCCCCGTGCAGCATGGTCGTGCTCACGGGTCATCCCTGCCCGACCTGCGGCATGACCACGGCATTTGCCCACGTCGTGCGGGGACATTTGCTCTCCGCCTTGGGCGCGCAACCGGCGGGCGCGATCCTGGCCTTGGCGACGCTTGCGTCCGTCCTCATGGCGGCCCGCGCGCTGGTTACGGGACGCGCACCCAGATTGCCCTTGTGGCTGACCCGCTGGGACCTGGTTCCCATGCTGATCGTTGCGTTGATCCTTCTGGGCTGGGGCGTCAAGATTGCCATGTTGGTCCTGAACGGTGAAGGCGGCGCCTGAGTTACCGTCGCGGAGTCGGAGGTATGCGAACGCTCACGTTGGTGGTTCTCGTCGTGGCCGTTGCCGCTTCCGGCTGTAACTGGCTGACACCGCTTGTGTTCGTGGGGGAGCACAAGAAGGAAGTTACGGCCGAGTTCGACAAGCTTCCCGGAAGCCGGGTCGCCGTGCTGGTCTGGACCGACCCGGCTGTGCTCTTCGACTATCCTTACGCCCGATTTGAGCTCGCGTCCTACGTTACGGAAAAGCTCACCACGGAATTCGGTTCCCGCAATCAGCGGATCGACTTGGTCAACGCCCGCGAGGTGGAGGATTTCGTGCGCCGCGATCCCGGTGTGGCCGTCGATCCGCGGACCGTCGGCCGCCAGTTCAATGCCGATTTCGTGCTTTATCTCGAAGTCATCGCTTTTCAGATTCGCGATCCGCGACAGCCTCAATTTCTTCAGGGGCGCATCGGGGCCTCCGTTGCCGTGTACGATATTCGTCCTGGCGCGGGCGCGGCCGATCGCTACGAACTCGCACCGGTCGAGGCGGTCTATCCGGAGGGCCAGCCGGTAGTGCTCAGCGCCACCAACGCTCCGCTGGTGCGCGAAATGACCTACCGGACGTTTGCCGACATGGTCGCGCGAAAGTTCTACAACTACACGGTTGAGATCCGATGACCGGCCGCGAATGCCTGTCCATGCCCGTTGTACGGCGTGTCGCCGCGATCCTGCTACCGTTGTGCATTCTTCCGGCCGTGTGCATTTCAGGCTGCGGCTACACCGGCGGGAAGCTTCTGTTCCTCTCCGGGTTCGGTCGCGGAGAGAAAATCAAGGCGGAGTACACGCTCACGGATCAGCCCGTGCTCGTTCTCGTCGATGATCCCACCTCGCGCGTCAATTATCCTCCGATGATACCCTTCCTGACCGAGGAACTGGGCCAGGAGCTTCTGCGACGCAAGGCGGCCCAGCGCGTCATTCCGCCCTCGACGCTCGACCGGCTGCGCCAGGAAGAACCTGACTTTGAGAAGCGCGGCGCTCGGGAGATTGGTCGCATGGCCGACGCGACTGAAGTGCTGTGGCTGCAAATCCGCGATTATCTCGCCGAAGAGGAGTTTTCCGACATCACCGCCGCGGCCTATGTCAGCGTTTCGGTGAAGGTGATTAACGCCAAGGAGGAGCGCGATCGCACGAAGGTCCGCCTCTGGCCGGAAAGTCCCGAAGGCCGCGTGATCACCGCCTCGCTGGACGGATCCACCGTCGCGCGGCTCAAGACGCGCAAGGCCATCGCCGAGGAGCTCGCCCGCAACTTGGCTGAGAACATCGCCAAGCTGTTCTATGACCACCGACTCGGCGACTTTGAGCGTCCCCAGCAATGATCTCCGTGCTGCACGTGCTGGATGCCTCCGCGAGCTGGGAACAGCGTCTCGCCCTGCGGCAGCTTCTCGATCACGCTCAACAAGCCCGAATCCGTCATTGCGTGATCTCCATCGGGCCCGCTGCCGAGTCGTTTCGCCATCAGTTCGATGGTCCGATTCGCACGATACCCGCGCTTGCCGGGTGGCCCGTCCTGGCGGCGCCCTTCGTCGCCCGGGCGGCGACCGATTGCCATGCTGATGTCATCCACGCCTGGGGAACGCGCCCGGCGATGGCGGCGCGATCGTCCGGGGATCGCCCCATCGTGGTGGAACGATTCGATCCGCGTATCGACGCCCGCGAGCGGAATCTGCTGCGCACCATCGCACAATCGGGCCGGACGGCTTTCGCATGCGCCGCGGAGATGGTCCGGCGGCGACTGGTCGAGGGTGGCGTTCCCGACGACCGCTGCGTCGTGATTCGACCCGGCGTCGACTTCAACCTGCTCAATCGTGCCCGCCGGGAACGGCCCCGCGAGTGCTTCGGATTGTCGCCGAACGAGCTCATTGTGACCGCGCCGGTCCCGGCGGTGCCGCGCGGCGGACAGCGTGAGGCGTTCCTCGCGGCCTGCTTTGCGGCGGCCGTGCGCGAGGGTATCCGATTCATTCTTCCGGGCGATTCTCCGGAGACCCGACGCATCCGCCGGCTCGCCGGGAACATGCCCGCCCTGTGCCGACCGATCTTTATGGGTGACGACGTTCCCGCCGAAGTGGCCTTCGCGCTGGCGGATGTCATGGTCGTGGCACCCGAAGATGATGCCTCCATGACCGCCGTGGCGTGGGCGTTCGGGGCGGGCGCAGCCGTGGTGGCCGTGGCCGACTACGCCGTCACCGAGCTCGTCGTCGCCAAGGTCAACGGCCTGCTCTTCAAGCGCCCCAGCCATGAATCCGCGGCGGTGCCCGCCGCTCGACTCATTCTGGACAGCGCCGCCCAGCGTAGCATTCGCGAGACCGCCCGCGGACAGGCGTACGAGATTTTCGGCGTTCGTCGCAGCGTCGAGCAGCACATGCGACTGTACGAAAACCTGCTCTCCGGTTCGCAACCTGAATCCGGAATCACGGATTCAGCCGCCGCAGGGTAAACTGGGGCAACGGCCTGGTGGCCTATCTCTCCGGAATGGTGGCATGATTTGCTCGCTGCAAGTATTGCTTCCCAACCGCCAAGACGGTGGGCCGCCCGGCGGCCAGTGAGAAGCCCACAATGAACCCAGACCGGCCTACCTGCCCGAAGTGCAATTCGCGAGAAGATGTGCGGAGGGTGCGAACCTTGCCCAACTTCCTGTGCTCGCTGCAGAATGGCTTGATCCTGAAGGTCCGCCGTGCGTTTGCTGCAGCAGAACTACCCGTGCGGTATCCTTGCACCACTTGCGGGTATACATTTACCCAGTTCTCCGCAATTCGAGAGAGCCTGCGATGCCCGAAATGTTCGTATAATCTTCGCGGCAATGTCTCCGGCAGGTGTCCCGAATGCGGGACGCCGATTCCGCCTCGTGTCCTCGACAGGCTCTCTGGTACGCCCACCGAGTGATAACGACGTTCATGTGGCGGGAGACTTCGCTTCATGCCTGCACTCAGCCAAAGGATCGCACGCCGGTCGTTCGTGGCAGGATTGCTCAATATCCCGTTCTGCGCCGAGTACGCCAACGCCTTTCTTTACGGGATGGGAGTGGGTTTTTTGGTGGGCGACACGGGCCGGCTGTTCCCTTTAGGCCTGCCCTATGTTAACCTTTCTACTGCGGTCATCGGCGCCTTCTTCGGACTTCTGTCCGCGCCGGCCATCGGAATATGTTTCCGACGCCCGCGACGTTTCTGTTTGGCCCTGGCGATCGCCTTCCTGGCTGGTGTCCTGATTTGCTTCCTTCTAGGCGCACTTCAACCGATCAGGGTGGACCTTGCCCTGATCATTCTATGCGTCCTCACTTACATGGCATGCGCCTTTATCATTTCTCGGAGGATGGAGCCGATCTGCCGGCGCGGATTCTGCTCGCAATGTGATTACGACCTTACCGGGAACACATCTGGGAACTGCCCGGAATGCGGCCAGCCAATCAGACAGTCCAAGGACGACTGGTCCCGCTACGCCCGATGATCTTCTCGCCCGCGCATTTCCATTCAAGTTCAAAATCGGCGGTATACCGGGTGCCGATACGCCATTCCGCATTCACCTACGCGCGTTCGTATTTGATCTCCATGGCCTTGGACTCCTTTCCGTCCGGGCCGGAGAAGTACATCTCCAGATCGTGATGGTCATCATCGTGCAGCGTGATGACCGAGCGTTTGCTCAAGGGTTGCTTGGTTTGTGGATTGGTCATCTCGCCGACCATCGTCCAGACCTTACCCGACGATTCGATCGCCCCCACTTCCGTTTGCATCATGGTCGAGGCGTTGTCGATCCAGAATCCCTCGTACTTTCCCGTTGTGTTGTTGAAGCCCCAGTAGCCGTGTCCCTCGAAGGGGGGCATGGGCTGACCCTGCTGGTCGCCGCGGTAATCCTGCTTGAGGAAACGTCCGCCCAGGACCCAGGAGTTGGTCATCACGCCGGTGCTGACCATGGGATCGCCCGGGCCCATCCACAGCTTCACCTGCGCTTTGAAGGTTCCCACGAATGGCTCGAGCTTCTTGTGATGGTCCGATACGCCGTCCTGCGGCATGCAATCCGAATTCGACACGACTCACGCTCCTCTCAAAGAACTCCGGCAACCGCTCGCCTACGAAGTTCGGTTATTGTAAGGTGCCGCACGCCCCGAGGCAAGAACTTTTCCGGCACACCCCGCCGCGTCGCGCCAACCATCATGACCCGCTGGAGGGCGCGCACGCAACCGAAACGGGGATGACTCACCCTGCAATCTGGCGGCGCCCGATTTGTCGCGATGTCGTCACGACGCAAGTCGTCCGTGACAAACGGTCGATGCTACCATCGTATGCGGTTTCCAGTACTGCCACGACGTTTGCGTCCCTCGATCACGGGTCGTATACTCGCGCTGCTGCGGGCGGCAAACGGGCGGAATTCACAGGGTCTTGGCCGATATGATGGGTCACGCGGCGGGAATTTGAGAGCAGCCGCCGAAACCAACGCCGGCCGCCCGGCGCATGTCTTAATGTTCGGTGGACGATGCGTCCGGCAATCGGTCGCCTTCAACCACCGCGGGAAGTCTCCGTGAAGCTCGATGCGCTGCTTGCGCAATCCAATTTCCTCGCACCCCTGCGGTCCTTCTTTGAACAGATCGCCTATCGTCCCTGGCTTACGCTGCTCGAGTGGTTCCTGATCGGCGCGGCCGTCTACACCGTGCTGCGCTTCTTTCACGGGACACGCGGCGCACGGCTCGTGCGGGCGGTGCTGCTTATTCTGGCGGTGAGTTTCGCGATCGTCTGGCTCCTCGCGGAGAACTTCGATTCTGAGCGGATCAAGGTCCTTTACCCGTACTTCATCGTAAGCGTCTTTCTCGTTGCGCTGGTCGCGTTCCAGGTGGAGCTGCGCCGCATGCTCCTTCGGGTGGGCGATGTGGGCTGGCTTCAGCACTGGGTGGGGCGCACCGAGGCGACCATCGAACCCATCGTTCTGGCCTGCGAGCGCATGAGCAAGAAAAAGATCGGGGCGCTGATCGCCCTTGACCGCACCGGAGAGGTGGGGGCGCTGGTCGATACCGGGGTGCGTCTCGACGCCGAAGTTTCCACGGAGTTGCTCGAGACCATCTTCTGGCCCGGCACGAGCCTTCACGACCTCGGGGTGATCATCCACCAGGGGCGAATTGTCGCCGCCGGATGTCAGTTTCCGCTCGCCGAGTCGGGAGAAGTGGACCGCACGCTGGGCAGCCGCCATCGCGCCGGGCTGGGCATGAGTCACGAAGCCGAGGCCGTCGTGATCATCGTTTCCGAGGAGACGGGGACGATCTCGGTGGCCAATCGTGGCCGGCTGCGACGCGGGCTCAGCGCCGAAACGCTCCGGGAGTTTCTCCGCAAGGAGCTGACAGCGCCCGCCGCGGCGCGGGTCTCCAAGCGGCGCCGGTGGTTCGCGCGGCGCTCACCGACGGGAGTTGCCTCCGATGGAGCAAGTCAAACTGCTTAGCATGACCGCCGTGCTGACCCTGCTAATCTGGGCAACGGCGGACAGCCTGGTCAACGACACCCGGAACCTGCGCGTGCGCGTCGAGCCGTACCCGCGGGGCAATCCCGACTTGGTCATGGAAATACCCCCCCCGGCGGAACAGGCCTACGTGGAGATGGAAATCGCCGGCCCCCGCAAGGTTGTCGAAGATCTTGCAAGCCGGGAGACCCTCAAACTGCGGGTTCCCGTCGTCGATCGCCCCGTCGGTGCTGGGGAACTTACCCTCGACAACAAGGAACTTCTCCGCCGCGAAATCCAGACCCAATGGCGCGAAGACCCCCGACTGAATGTCGGAGCGATCACGCCCGCCAGTGTCCCCTTGACGGTGGATCGATGGGTCCGTCAGCCGTTCGAGTTGACCCTGGGCCGATTGCGCTTGAACTACGACCAGCCTCCGCAGCTCAATCGATCCAATGTCGAAGTCCGCTTGCGGGAGTCGGCCCTGAATCGCATCGTCCAGGAGGCCGGCAGACCGGCCATCGACTTGAGCGATGAAATCGAAAGACAGCTCAAAAAAAGCGACGTCGTGGTCGGCAAACGCATCGAGTTTCCTGTGCCCATTGACGCCAGCCGGTTTGGACCCGGGGCAACCGTGGAGCCTCCCGTGCTCGAGGGGACGGCCATCGTTGCGGACCAGCGCGTTGTCAAGGAGATTCCGACCGTGCCCATCAAGCTGGTGGTCAGCTTCGCCGGGCTGAAGCGCCCCCTTCAACCGGTGGGCCGTGACGGGGCGCCGATCAACCTCGTCGCCCAGACGATCCGCGTCTCCGGTCCGCCCGAGGACGTGCTCAAGCTCGAACGCGGAGAGACCAAGGCCTTCGGGCTGATTCAGCTCAAGGAAGCGGAACTCGAGAAACCCGGCGATTTCCGCGCCTGGACGCCGGAATTCATACTGCCCGCGAACCTGACCCTTGCCGACCCCCCCGTCCCCGTCGAATTCCGCCTGGCCGAGGTGCCGCCGGACGCCGGCGGTTAGCGTCCTGTGGCGATTTCCCGTGCCAGAAGGGGGCTTGACAAAACCGAGGGCCTCCGTATTCTTTCCGCTGCGGTGACGATACGTGCAGGGATACACCCGTTCCCATTCCGAACACGGCCGTTAAGCCTGCACGGCCGATGGTAGTCTCCGGGCGAGAGTAGGTGATTGCCGCACTTTTTAAAAATACCCGCTTCGGCGGGTATTTTCTTGCGCTAAAGGAAACCCGAGCCGATCGCCGAACATCAGTTGCGGTTGTCGAGGCGCAACGTCGCGTGTCAGGCAACCGCTTTGGAGTCGGTTCCCCGGGAGCATCGACATATGATCAACCTGTTTATCTCCTCGATCCTCAACAGCATTCTGCCGCTTCTGGTTCAGCTCATCCTCGCCCTGCTCACCGGGCAGGCGACGCCCACAGGCTGATCCTGGAGCCGCAAGATCTCACGACTCCTCCGCCAGTGCGCGCAGGACAGCGCAGCCCTGGCGGATTTTTTCGTCCGGCGCCGCGTAGCTGATGCGGAAATGGGTATCCCTGCGGCTGAACGCCTCTCCCGGAATAATCAGCACGTTCCGCTTGATTGCTTCTTCAACGAAAGCCGTCGCTGACGGGTATCTCGTCGGCGCCTTCGGGAAGACGTAGAAACCCCCGGAGGGCCGTGCAAACTCGAAGAAGCCGCTCAATTCCCGGCACACCAGATCGCGCTTCGCCTTGTACGACTTCACGTGCTCGCTCATGTCCACATCCAGGGCTGCCAGGGCTCCGTATTGAACGGGATGGGGGGCGCAGACGAAGGTGTACTGCTGGAGCTTGGCCATCTCGGAGATAATCCGCTCCGGTCCGGCTGCATATCCCACCCGAAGCCCCGTCATCGCGTAGGACTTGGCAAACCCGCGAAGCAGAAGGGTCCGGTCCGGCGCCAATCGCACCGGGCACGGACTCGGGCCGTCGTAGCAGAGCATGTGGTAGATCTCGTCCATGACGATCAGCAGGTCGTGCCGCTCCGCCAGCCGGACCACTTCCCGCAGGGCGTCCTCCTGGTAGACCACGCCCGTGGGGTTCGACGGTGAACACAACAGCAGCACCTTCGTCCGCGAGGTAATGGCTTTTGCGATGCGTTCCGGATGCAGCCCGAAATCGTCGTAGAGCTCGACCGGTACCGGGACGCCGCCGGCCAGGCTGACGTGATAAGGGTAGGAAACGAAGCAAGGGTCTCCAAAGATAACCTCGTCGCCCGGGTTGACGCACGCCAGCATGCTCAACAGGAGACCGCCGGAAACGCCCGAAGTGACGAAGACGTCGGCTTCCCAGCCGAGTTCCTCCTTGAGCAGCCCCGCGATGCGCTGGCGCAAGGCCGGCAGTCCGCGCGTCACCGTGTACCCGTTGTGGTCGGCGCGGATGGCGGAAATCATGGCGTCTTTGGCTGCGGCGGGGACAGGGAAATCGGGCTGTCCGATGGAGAGATTGATGGGGTCCTTGAGCTGGGCTCCGAGATCAAACACCCGGCGGATGCCGGACGCGCCAATGTGTTTCACGCGATCCGCGACGAACCGCTCCGTGTTCATGGTGCTACCTCCAGGTATGCGCAAACAAAGAGCCGCCGTGGATCATATCCCGGCGGCTCGACCGCTTAGCTGAATGAATGCTCATTGCGACCTGATACGACTGGAACCATTCCAATCGGCGATGGGCGTCGCCGGAGCCAATCCGCGGGGCAGAGGATCAGGCCTCTTTCTTGGCCTCGCCTTCACCCTCCGCGGCTTTGGTCTTGGTCTTCTTGCCCACCGCCGCCTTGCGGTGACCCACCTTGGGCAGGTGAAGGGCCGTCGAATCCTCCGACCAGCGACCGGTTTCCTTCAGCACTTCGATTCGCTCAGCCCGGGTGAGTACATTCCGGTGCCGCACGAGCATGTTCTTGGATCTGAGAGACTTGTCCAGCGACATCCTGACCTACTCCGCTTCGATTACCAATGGTCTTCTTTTAACGTCTTGAAGTACCCTTCCAGCTTGTACCCGCCGCCTGAGGCGTAATACTCCGAACCGAGGGTACGAACCCGCTGAAGCAACTCATCCGCCTGGCGCCGACCCCCATCATCCGAGCGGTCGAACCCGGTCCGTGTGATGAGCTGGATCCGCCCCGAATCGAAGGTCACCGGGGATGTTCCGATGCCCCGCTCCTCCAGAAACGCTCGGGCGGGCTCCACATCCTGCTGCCGGTCGGGGCGGAACTCCTGGACAACGATGTACGTGTGATCTCGTACCCACTGGCCGGACGCCGACGTTGCCCCCGCGGTCTCGAGCGCCGGCTCAGCTTCGCTGGCTCTATTCGGTGCCCCCGCCGAACTGGAGCCCTCCGGAGCCAAGGCCGCGATCAGATGCGTCGCCGGCACCTGGCTCCTGGCGGCTGCCATCTCGTCACCGCCATCCGGCAACGCGGCAACCCGCCCTTCCTCAAAGCCCCGGCGGGCACCGGCCTGGTAGCCCATGTGCCGACCGGCCTGAAAAACCGTCGTCAGGACCGCCAGCAAAGCAAATGCCGCGGCCGCAGCAAACAGGCTCGAAAGGGTGAGCCGCACGTATCCGCCGTCAAATTCGATCAACGGGGCTGTCTCGTCGCCCTCGTCGTCAGCGCCACGAGTTGAGGCGCCCCGTTCCCGATCCATGCGGATGGGCGCCTCGCGCTCGGTTCGGTGTCCATCAAACCAGCCCGGAATCTTCAGTTTTTCCGCTGCGTCCGACTGCTCCTGATCCAGGAGGTCGAACAGAGCTCGCCCCCGACGTGCTTTTCCCATGGTGGAGCCTCCTGCCCCCGGGGATCGACCGGCGCGGCCGCCGCAGGATACTGTATTCATCGCAAATTGCAATCAGTCCGCTGTCGCGAGATGAAAGCAGGAATGCGACGGCTCCAAGAGCGTTCTCGCCCGATCCTGCGTCAAAATGCCCCCATATCGGTACCGATTTTTCTTGGGCCAGCGGCATTCGATATTCGTAATATGTTAGGGGGCTTCTTTGCGGGCGGCGGGAGAATTCGCAATGTGAATTCGGGGTCGTTGCAGCGGTAAGGTTAGCGCAAGAAAAATGTTACCGGAAACCCAAGTGGATGCCGAAGAAGAGCATACAATATCTTGGCGTTTTTATTTGACGGAACACCATTCGTGGAGTAGATTTCAGGTTGCCGATTTGAGCCAGCAACTTCCTTTTTCATCCCGCCGGGCGGACCAGGACCGGTTATCGGATGTGCCGCTGGCCGGTCGGATCGGCGGTTTGCCAGGGGATCGGGGCAAACGAATTAAACCCGGATTCTGAAGTGCCAAGGAACGGCCGTGCGCGCGGTCCGGGGGTATGTTTTCGCCATAATCTCGGTCAAGCAGGGCCGACTTTTGGGAATGAGATCACATGGTACGGGCCAACGGGAAGGAACCTGGACGGACGGGTCACGGAGCGACGGTAGCGTTCTCGCCCAACGCGGAGCGTGTTCTCAAGGCGCGATACCTGAAAAAGGATGAGCAGGGGCGGTGCGTGGAATCACCGCAGGACTTGTTTCGTCGCGTGGCCAAGGCCATCGCCGACGCCGAGTTGAGCTACGACGCCGATCCGGTCGTTCGCAGCGAATGGGAAGACCGTTTTTATGCGCTGATGACAAGTCGGCGGTTCATGCCCAACAGCCCGACGCTGATGAACGCGGGGCGTGAAATGGGCATGCTCAGCGCCTGTTTCGTGCTTCCCGTCGGCGACAGCATTGATGAGATCTTCGATGCAATCAAGTACACCGCGCTGATTCAAAAGGCCGGGGGTGGAACGGGCTTCGCCTTCGACGAGCTGCGCCCCACCGGCGACTACATCAAGAGTTCCGGTGGAACAACGAGCGGCCCGATCTCCTTCTGGCGGGCGTTCAGCGAGGCGACCAATGCCATTCAACAAGGTGCTTTCCGCCGTGGCGCCAACATGGGGATGATGTACATCGATCATCCCGACATTCTCAAGTTCCTCCATGCCAAGGAGGATCTTTCTCAATTCACGAATTACAACATCTCGGTCAAAGTCACGGACGCCTGGATGGAGTCCTTCAAGACCGACCCCGACGGGCCGCACGTCGTGCGCAATCCGCGCACCGGCCGCACCTATCTGCTTCCGCGCGAGCTGAAGATCTGGGAGTACGACATTCGCTCGCTGGTGGAATTGCGGCCGGGTGAACCGGCGCCAGAGGGCGAGTTCTACACGATGCGCGACATCTGGGACTTCATCGTCCGCAACGCCCACCGGACGGGCGAACCGGGCGTAGTGTTCATCGACCGCATCAACGAGGACAATCCCACGCCGCACATCGGCCGCATCGAGGCGACCAATCCCTGCGGGGAACAGCCGCTGCTTCCATTCGAGGCGTGCAATCTCGGCAGCGTCAACCTGGCCCTGTTCGTTCACCGCGGTGAAGACGGATCAGCCGCGGTGGACTGGGACGGCCTGCGGGAAACGATTCAGGAGAGCGTTCGTTTCCTGGACAACGTCATCGACGCGAACCGCTATCCCCTCCCACAGATTGACGCGATCTGCAAGGGCAATCGCAAGATCGGCTTAGGCATCATGGGATTTGCCGATGCCCTGTATCTTCTGGACGTCCCTTACAACAGCGAGGAGGGCGTGGCCTGGGGCGAGCGGTTCATGCAGTTCGTCAATGACGAATCGCACGCCTACAGCGAGCTACTGGCGCGGGAGCGGGGATCGTTCCCCAACTGGAAGGGCAGCATTTACGACACGAAGTTCCACCGCCCGATGCGTAACGCCACGTGCACGACCGTGGCACCGACGGGCACCATCAGCATCATTGCCGGCTGTTCCGGCGGCATCGAGCCGCTCTACAGCCTGGCGTATTTCCGCAACGTATTGCGCGGGCAAGATGAGGGCGCGGCCCCGATGATCGAGATCAATCCGATCTTCGAGCAGGTGGCGCGTGACCGTGGCTTCTTGAGCGAGGGGTTGATGGAGCGCATTGCCACGGACGGCACCCTCGCCCGCGCGGACGGCATTCCCGATGAAGTGAAGCGCGTGTTCGTCTGCGCGCACGACATCGCCCCCGTCTGGCATATGCGCATGCAGGCCGGTTTCCAGCGGCATTGCGATGCCTCCATCTCCAAGACCATCAATTTTCCCGAAGAGGCCAGTATCGAGCAGGTGGATGAGATCTATCGCCTCGCCTACGAATTGCAGTGCAAGGGCGTGACCGTGTACCGAAACGGATGCCGACAACACCAGCCCATGGCCCTCAAGAGCAGCGATGCGACTCATGCCAAGCAGAAGGCGACCGCCGTGGCGGAGGCACCCAAGGAACTCGAGCCGGCCATCCTGCCCGAGATTCAAAGCAGCGTGCGCGTCCGGCAACTTACGCCTTTCGGTAACATGCATATCAACATCACCGTCGATCCGCGCACGGAGCGCGAGTTGGAGGTGTTCGCCCAGCTCGGGAAGGGTGGCGATCTGGCCAACAGTGATCTCGAGGCCATCTGCCGGCTTATCAGCCTCTGGCTGCGTTCCGGCGGGAGCCTGATTCACGTGGTCCGCCAGCTGCATTCGATCGGGTCGAGCCTCCAGGTACAGACCAAGGAGGGCAAAATCATGAGCCTGGGTGATGGTCTTGCCCGGGCTTTGAAGCGCTACCTGAAGGTCAAAGAAGACCGCGGATTGCGAGCCCTGCTCCTTGGTGAAGCCGAACTGTCCTCGCCCACGCCCAAGAAGCCGGGGCACGAGGGCAACGGCGGCAACGGGAACGGAAACGGTCACGGCAACGGCAACGGAAATAAAGGGGTGAACGCATCGGACCCGAAGCTGCGTGGAACACAGAGCGAGGGGGCGATAAAGACAATGGCGCGTTCATCAGTTTCTACTTTATCTTCAGCCCTGCACCGGATCGATGCGCTCGGCGCGCCCGGACAAGAGGCGCAGTTCAAAGTGGTCTGCCCAGAATGCCGCCAGCCGCTCCGATACAAGGAGGGCTGCATCAGCTGTGAATCCTGCGGCTATTCCCGGTGTTGATATTTGTCGTTCGTCCGGTAACAATGAGCGTAACAGGCGACTTTTCGGACATGGTGCGTAGAATAATTCAGGATCGACAAAAGTTGCCCCAGGAAGTTCGACGATAGAACGCTTGGCGACGAGGTCTTGGAACCATGTCGCCGATGAAAACATCATAAAGGGGTCGGTTTAAGCAGTACGTTTTACCTGGCTTCTTTCCCCTCCGGAAAGCACCGTTTCGCCTTCGGGCGAGCGGTGCTTTCTTTTTCTGAGTGAAATCCCAAGCCCGATCGCTGACACGGCGGGGCTTGCCGAACCCGCGCTCTCCGCTATACTTGCCCGACTCTGGCCAGCGTGGCAGGGATAGGAAGCGCCGAGGCGGCGCGGGCAGGAGGACGTTCGTGGCTGTGAGGTTACGTCTCAAGCGAATCGGCCGGCGTTTCGTGCCGGTCTACCGGGTGGTCGCCGTCGATCGTCGCCGATCGCGGGACAGCGTCGTGATCGAGGAACTCGGTCATTATGACCCGCGCCGCGAAAGCAACGAGCAGGAATTCAGTTGCGATCGCGAGCGCGTGGCCTACTGGCTGAGCGTGGGCGCTCAACCGAGCGAAACGGTGCGCGATCTCCTTTCGAAGCACGGGATCGGCGCGGCCGGGCGCGCATCGTAGCGCCGGGGACGGCGCGGAATGCGCATCGATATCCTCACGCTGTTTCCCGAGGTTTTTGAACCGTTTCTGGAGTCAAGCATCGTGGGTCGGGCCCGGCGAGCCGGGCTCGTGTCGATCGGTTGTACCAACATCCGCGACTTCACCCATGACAAACACCGCACCGTGGACGATCGCCCGTTTGGCGGCGGCCCGGGAATGGTGATGATGTGCGGTCCGGTTTTCGAGGCCGTGGAGCACATCGAGGGCAGTAGGGCGGAGACGTCGACGCGCGTACTGCTCAGTCCGCGAGGCGAACCGCTCACACAGTCGATCGTTGAGACCCTGGCCCGGGAAACGTGGCTGGTGTTTCTGTGCGGGCACTACGAGGGGTTCGACGAGCGTATCCACGAGGGCCTCGGCTCCCGCGAGATTTCCATCGGAGACTATGTTCTCTCCGGTGGTGAGCCGGCCGCGATGGTGCTCGTTGACGCGATCGTCCGGCTGCTTCCGGGCGCCCTGGGAGACGACGAATCCGCGGGATGCGATTCGTTCTCGATGGGTATGCTGGAGTATCCGCAGTACACGCGGCCGCGCGAGTTCCGGGGCATGACCGTTCCGGAGATTCTGCTTTCGGGTGATCATCAGGCGGTTGCCGCCTGGCGCGAAGAGCAGGCCCGGCGGATCACGGCGGAGCGGCGTCCCGACCTGTTACGCGGACACGCCGAGTCGGAGGACTAGGGCACGCCGATCGGATCGGCGGTTGAGCATTGGGTTTACAGCGAGCCCATCGCGGGAGTGCGATCGAGGGCGAGCGATTGGGTATCTCCGCCATGCGGGAAGTCAGCGGGCGGACGTAGCGGCCGGTTTAGCATTGCGGAGTTTTCGGGCATGTCCTCGCCACTGATCAAGATCGTCGAACAGAAGTTCTTCAAGTCGAGTGTACCGACGTTTCACATCGGCGATACGGTCGACGTTCGCTGTCGTATCCGGGAGGGCGACAAGGAGCGTCTTCAGACGTTCACCGGCGTGGTCATCGCCCGCCGCAGCACGGGCGTGAACGAAGCGTTCACGGTTCGGCGGTTCGTCGGCGACGAGGGCGTGGAGCGGACTTTCCTGGTTCACTCACCGAACGTCGTGGACGTGGTGGTCAAGCGTCGCGGCAAAGTGCGGCGGGCAAAGCTGTACTACCTGCGGCACCGCATCGGCAAGGCACGGCGACTGCGTGAACTTCGCGTCAGTAAGAGCAAGACTCGCGAGCCTGAATTGGCTGCGGCTTCGGCGTAGTCCGCCACATCTGCGCCTCGGGCGTCGTGGCGAGCGCCGTGCCCGGCGGTATCTCGCCGAGCGCGGGCATCGCGTCTTGGCCCGGAATTTCCATTGCCCGGCCGGCGAAATCGACCTGATCACGCTCGACGGCGACAACGTCGTCTTCGTGGAAGTCAAGACACGAGCCTCCGAAGAGCATCAGCCGCTGGATGAAACCGTCTCGCGGCAGAAGTGGCTTCGGGTGGAGCGCACCGCCCGCTGGTTCCTTGCCCACCGCCGGTTGCTCTCGGTTCCCTGTCGTTTCGATCTCGTGCTGGTACTCTGGCCCCCGGGCGGCAAGCCCGTCATCGAGCATTTCCCGGACGCGTATCGCCGTGGGGAGTAATGCCGGTCGGGGGCGCCCGATCAACAAACTGTGCCATCATTGCGGCACTCCCCAATCATCATGAACCTCATCGATTCGCATTGCCACCTGACCTACGCGGAGCTTTCGGAGCAGCTAGAGGCGGTGCTCGCCCGCGCCGCGGAAGCTGGCGTGGAGCGGATCATCAGCGTGGCCACGGACCTGGCGGATGCGGCGGCTGCGCTGAGTCTGGCTCGGAAATATCCTGACGTGGTTCGGGTCGCCGCGGGAATTCATCCGCACGGGGCCGGCAAGGTGTCCGACGCCGACCTGGAGGAACTCGCCCGCTTGTGGCGGGACGAGCCCATCGTGGCCTTCGGCGAGATGGGCCTGGACTACCACTACGACTTCGCGGAGCGCGCCGTGCAAAAGCGGGTCTTCGCCGAACAGCTTCGACGGGCGCTGCCGCTGGATCGCCCGATTATCATCCACAGCCGGGAGGCGCTCGACGACACGATCGCCATTCTGATTGACGAAGGCTACTCCGGCCGGCGCGTCGTGTTTCACTGCTTCGGAGGCGGCCCGGCGGAGGCAGACCTGATCGGCGCGCACGGTTGGCGAGTTTCGTTCACCGGCACGGTGACGTTTCGCAAATCGAAGGAGACGCAGGAGGTGGCGCGGACGTATCCGGCGGACCGGCTGATGGTCGAGACGGATGCGCCGTATCTTTCGCCGGAGCCGGTGCGCGGGCGCAAGCCGAACGAGCCTTCGTTCTTGGCCCATACCGCCCGCTTCCTGGCGGAGCTTCGCGGCGAATCGCTCGAAGCCCTTGCGGAGCAGATGACGGCCAACACGCAGGCGTTCTTCGGATTGGCGTGAGATACGGGCGTGTTCCTCATCGATCTGGGTGCCGGACCCTTGCTCCCGCCGGACGGGGGCCTATCATGTGCGGTTCGTGCGGACCCGCCCGGCTGAACCCGGCGGGTCCGGGTTGCGCCGCTAGCTCAATTGGATAGAGCATCGGTCTACGGAACCGAAGGTTGCTGGTTCGAATCCAGCGCGGCGTAGTGTGGTCTGACTGCCGGGGGGACCGCCTCGCACCAAATCGTTGCCTTGCCGCTCCAGCCTGAGCGACTTGGCCCAGGCCATGGACAAGGGGGAGGGAGGAGTCCGGCATGGCGACGCTCTTCGTGACGGACGGACCGGGTAAGGGTCAGAAGTTCTCGCTGGCCGGCTGCAACCTGGCCATGGTCGGCCGGGATGCCCGCTGCACGTTTCAGATTACCGATCCCAAGCTCTCGCGAATGCACCTGCAAGTCCGCCACGACGCCGGACAAGGCCGCCATTTTGCGATCGACTACCAGAGCAAGAACGGCGTCCTCCTGAACGGCCAGAAGTTGACCGAGGAGACCCTGCTCAACGACCGCGACATCCTCACCCTTGGGGACACGGCCATTGTTTATGCCAGCGATGACGCCGAGGACGCCATGAAGGTTTTCGAGGCGTGGAAGAGCCCCGGGCAGGGATACCAGCGCACCATTTCCGTCGACTGAAGGCAGACTCCTGTGGACCATCGAAAGCACGTGTTCACGGGATCGCCCTATGAGGCGGCGTTCGGCATCTGCCGGGCTGTCCGTACGGGGAACATGATCGCTGTTACGGGAACGGCCCCGCTCGATGCCGCAGGGCGAACAGTCGGCGTGGGCGACGTGGTGATTCAGGCGCGACGGTGCCTGGACATCATTGGAAGCGCCCTTCGGGAATTGGACGCGGATTTGCGCCATGTCTACCGGACACGAATCCTGCTGACGCGCATCGAGGACTGGAAAGCAGTCGGGCAGGTTCACGGCGAGTTCTTCCGCGACGTTCGCCCTGCCAGCACCTTCGCACAGGTTTCGGGCTTTATCGACCCCGACTGGCTCATCGAGATCGAAGCCGACGCGATGCTTGATTAGGCCTTATCGTGCCGCGCAAGTACCGCCTATCGCGCGAGCGGGATCATTATGCCACCTGATGCACGTGCACGTCGCGCTGCGGGAACGGAATGGTGATCCCGTTGTCGTCAAACGCCCGCTTGACCGTCTCCAGCAAGTCGAATCGGACCGCCCAGTATTCCGGCGAATTTACCCATGGGCGGCAGACGATGTTCACGCTGCTGTCGGCCAGCGCGGCAACGGCGACCGTCGGCGCGGGGTCCTTCAGGATGCGGGCGTCCTTGGCGAGGATGTCCTCGATGATGGCCTTGGCCTTGGTCGTGTCATCGCCGTAGCCGATGCCGAACTCGAGGTCAATGCGCCGCGTAGGGTTGGCCGAGTAATTCGTGATCACGCCGTTGGTGATGCTGGAGTTGGGCACAATGACCCTGACGTTGTCGGGCGTTCGAAAAGTCGTGGCGAAGATCTGGATTTCCTCCACCGTGGCGCCGATGCCACCGGCCTGGATGTAGTCGCCCACGCGGAAGGGTCGGAAGAAAATAAGCATGACGCCGGCGGCGAAGTTGGCCAGCGATCCTTGCAGGGCGAAACCAACCGCCAGACCGGCCGCGCCGATGATCGCGACAAAGGACGTGGACTGAACGCCGAGTTGCTGAAGCGCCGTGACCACAACCAGAGCGAGGAGCAACATGTAAGCGAGGTGGGCGATAAAGCCCGTGAGCGTGGCATCCACTTTTGCGCGGACCATGAGGCGGCGTACCGCTCCGCGGATGATGCGGGAGGCGATCCAACCGACGATCAGTACAGCCAAGGCCTGAAGGACCTTGGGTCCGTACGCCTCGAGCAGGTAAATGCCGTATTCGCGCAACCCGTCGAGCGTGGGATTCTGGAGTGGACTCTTCGCCGCTTCACCGGTCGCCGCTTCCTGGGCCAGGAACATGGGGAACATTGATACATCTCCTTACAAACGTGTTATCCGGGCGGCATGGTATAGGGAGAGCGGAGCGGGTTCAATTCGACGAGCGGGAACGACGTCGAATCGGAAAGGGCTTCGTCCTTCTTGTTGGAACTTGCTGCTCCGGGTGGAATACGCAAAGAAGTCGGATAGGTTGGTTTGAACGATTTGGGCGAGCATCCAACGGACGGCTTCGCAAACGAACGGGAGATGTACCGATGACCAATACGCCCCAAGACCAGGAGCGATCGGCTGTGACATTTCGTTCGGAGTCGATTCGCAGAGGTCCGACGTGGGGGACGATGATCGGCGTCTGGGTACTCGTTTTTCTCGCGGCGTGGTCCGTCCTCGGGCAACTGCGCGGCTCGCGGGTCCACTCTGCCACGGCCGAGCCTCGCCCCATCGCTCCGCGCGGTGATCTTTTCCCGGAAGAGCAGGCTAACATCAACCTGTTCCGCGAGGCGTCACCATCCGTCGTGTACATATCGAACATCGATTATGTCCGGCCGATGTTCAGCTTCGACGTCTTCCGCATTCCTCAGGGAACGGGTTCGGGTTTCATCTGGGACGAGAACGGTTA
Source organism: Phycisphaerae bacterium (assembly GCA_024102815.1). Classification (NCBI taxonomy): domain Bacteria; kingdom Pseudomonadati; phylum Planctomycetota; class Phycisphaerae; species Phycisphaerae bacterium. Next base: position 31,544 of record JAGFJJ010000007.1, on the reverse strand, counting down.
CGTCGTGACCAACTTCCACGTGATCGCCGGCGCTGAAGAACTGGAGGTGCGGCTGGCCGATCAGTCCACCTGGTCGGCAAAGGTCGTCGGATTCGAGCGCGACAAGGATATCGCGGTCGTGAAGATCGACGCTCCCGGGGAGAAGCTGACGCCCATCAAGGTGGGAATGTCGAACGACTTGCAGGTTGGCCAGAAGGTCTTCGCCATTGGCAATCCGTTCGGGTGGGACCAGACGCTGACCACGGGCATCGTCAGCGCGCTGAACCGCGAAATCGATTCGATGATTCTCGAGGGTCGAAAGATCCACGACGTGATTCAGACGGACGCGGCCATCAATCCCGGCAATTCCGGCGGGCCGCTGCTGGACAGCCACGGGCGCCTGATCGGCGTGAATACGCAGATCGCCAGTCCGTCGGGCGCGAGCGCCGGAGTGGGATTTGCGGTCCCGGTGGATACGGTCAATCGTATTGTTCCGCAGTTGATCCGTTACGGCCGGGTGATCCGACCGGCCTTGGGCGTGGAGCTCGCCGGCGACTGGCTTTCCCGGCGACTCGACCTTCCGGGGCCGTTCGTCGCCAGCGTTCCCAAGGGTTCCGCGGCCGACAAGGCCGGATTGCGCGGAACCGTCGTCAACCGGCGCGGCCGCATCGCTCAACTCGGTGATGTCATCACCAAGATCGATGACCGGGTCATCCGCACGATGGACGATCTGTATGACGCGCTGGAGCGCCACGAGATCGGTGACGAAGTGACCGTTACCTACGTTCGCGACGGGCGCTCGGAAACAACCAAAGTGACACTCCAGGCCGATGATGCCAGCCAATGATGGTGTGCGGTTTCGAAGCGAACGGCGCGCGTTACCGGCCGTCCTCAACCGTATGCGCGCCGGAAGTCGTCGGCACTCCCAGCGCGGAAACGGCGGTTATTATCGGCCCTAATTACGCTTCATTTATTTGAGTGTTGGTTTTCTGACAGGCTTCGAATGTCAGAGGTCCGTCAGATATGACGCGAGATATTGTGAAGCAATTGTTACCCTTCTCGTACATCTTGTGGGTGCTGTGAGTTTTTGTCGGGCGGAGGCATAATCCTTCAAGCGCCGAACACCACCGGGACGATACTACGACTGATAACTTCAAGGCTTGGCACTCTGCCGGAGGATCGGGCGGCTTGCCAGTGCTGTCAGCCGTTAAACCACCCCACGATTCACGGAGGATGAACCACGGGGGGCGGATTCGACCGCTCGCTTTTTTCGCGCGCAGGCAAGCAATGAAGGGGCGGTCGGGGCTGAATTACCGGACAGCGTCATCGTTGTGAGAATCTAAGGACCGGAGCCATGTACGAGATCGTGAGCAACAGTTTGAGCTTCCTTCCTCCGCCGACGTATCCCATGCGGCACTTGCCGCCGGAAGCCCGCGGAACCGCTTCGCCATCCGAAGCGTCCGGTGATCGCGTCGAAATCTCCAGTGCCGGACGCGAGCTTGCCGAATCGCTCGACAAGTCCACTTTCCGGCAGGCGCGGGTCAACGCCATTCGCGAGTCCATCCAGGCCGGCACCTACGAAACACCGGAGCGCATCAACGGCACCGCCGAGAAACTGCTGAACGTCCTCGGCTAACACGCCGGATTCATGGCGACCGAACAGCGCCGCCCCCCGCCTCTTGTCTCTCACCACACCACCGCCAATCCACGGACCACCAATCGCGTTATCGGACGGCGCGAACGCTGCGCATACGACCACCCGCGGAGCGATTCGCGCGGCGTGATTATCGGGGTCGAATCCGCGCGGTCTGCGGGAACTCCCCGGCGACGAGCGAGCGCATCGGAATCGTAAACTCCATCGGGTAAGGAGCGACGGCCTGCCCCAGGGTCCGAGCTTCGAATTCCCCCCAATGGCCCGATGCTATGTCGTACGTCGACCTGAAAACCACGCTGCGCGAATGGCCCTACGACCCGGACCAGATCTCCGTGCGGAAGATCCTCGGCGCGGACGGGGAGATTCGCATCCAGATGCGCGTCGAGCTCGGCGTCCTCCAGATGGAGGCGGAGGGCCGGCCGGACGGCGTTCGTCCCCACGGTTGTCCGTCGCTGGTGGATTACCACCTGCGGCGACTTCCCAAGGAGAGCGAAAACGGCAACGGCAATGGGCAGGGTGAGTTTGAATTGTCCACGCGCGAGTGTCGCGCCCTGCGCGACGAGGCGTCGGTCTATTACCGGCGCTACGTGGCGCTGTTCGTGCTCGAGGAGTTCGAGTCCGTGGCCCGCGACACGGCGCATACGCTGTGCATATTCGACCTCTGCCGGGACTACGGGGCGGAACGCGACGACCGCGAGTGCCTCGAACGGTACCGGCCTTATGTGATGATGATGAATGCCCGGGCTCAGGCCTATCAGGCCCTCCAGGAAGGCGAGCCGACCAGCGCTCTCGCCCACGTCAAACGCGGTATCCTCAACATCCAGGCCCATTACGAAGAGCGCGGCGACGACGAGGCGATGCGCAAGAGCGAGGAACTGCGCATGCTGCGCAACCTCGTCAAGGAACTGGCCGACCAGATTCCCGAAGATTCCCTGCTGGCGACGCGGCGCGCCCTGCGCCAGGCGCTGGATATGGAACACTTCGAGGAAGCCGCCCGCCTGCGCGACGTGCTCCGCAAGAGGTACGGGCAGACGCCGTAGCGGGGTCGGCCATTTCGTCAAAGCTGATCCGCTGGCGCGGAGACTACGTTACGGCTCCTCAGTTGATTCGGAGTCTGTACTCGCTTCCACCTCTTCCAGTTTGGCCCGCCACTCGGCGGCCTCGGCGTCGTAGCCTTGGTCCGGCTCGGCGGCGTGCCAGGCGTCGTAGAGCATGATTAAGTGGTTGACGACCTCTGTCGTGCGGGGGTTGTCGTCTCCATACTTCCGGCGGCAGTGGTTTAGCGCCTCGCGGAGGAGGGGCTCTGCCTCGGCAAACCGGGTCATTTTAGTGAGCCAGGTAGCCATGCTGGTGGTCGATTCCAGCGTCTGCGGATGGTCATCACCAAGCACACGGCGAAACCCGTCCAGCGCCTCGCGGTAGTACGGCTCGGCCTGACTGTCCTTGCCCATTTGGCTGAGCAGGGCGCCCATGTTGTTAACCGTGTTAAGCGTACTTGGATGGGCATCGCCAAGGGTCTGTCGGCGGCCTTCCAGCGCCTTGCGGAAATAGAGCTCCGCATCGGCGAGCCGCCCCATCCTCTTGAAAAGGAAGCCCATATTATTGACCAGAGTCAGTGTGCTCGGGTGATAGTCGCCAAGCTCCCGGCGGCTGCCATCGAGTGTCTCCTGCAAGTATGGTTCGGCCTCGGCGAACTTGCCCATCCTGGCGAGTAGCCCACCCAGGTTGTTGATCGAAATCATGGTGTGTGGGTGGTCGTTGCCCAGTACGCGGCGCCTTCCTTCAACAGCTTCGCGCAAGAGCGGCTCGGCCTCAGTGTACTTGCCCATACGAAACAGGAGGCTTCCCATGTTGTTGATCGAAAGAAGCGTCCTTGGATGATCGTTGCCCAGCACATGGCGGCTAGCCTCCAGGGCCTCCTTGTAGTACGGCTCAGCTTCCGAGTACTTGCCCATCTGGCTTAGCAGAGAGCCCATATTTGTTATGGAAGTGATCGTGCTAGGATGGCCTTCGCCGAGTGTCCGGCGCCGGCCTACCATCGCCTCCCGGTGATACGTCTCGGCTTCGTCAAGTTTGCCCATCGCTTTGAGCAGGGCGCCCAAGGCGCTGACCGAGGTCAGCGTGTCCGGATGACGGTCGCCAAGCTCCCGTCGACGGGTGTGCAGGGCTGCCTCCTGTAAGGGTATGGCGGGATCATGAAGGCCGAGAAACTGATAGGTATCCGCGACCACTTGTTGCAGGGAGGCACGGGTAATCGGCTGTTCGGCGAACTGTTCGTCGATGGTTTCCACTGCCCGGGCCAGAACGTTCTCATCTACAACCTTCAGGGCCAAGTCTGTTGCGTTCATCCCTTTGACAGACTTGTCAAACGAAGCGAGGGCCGCTTCGATTTGTGCCGCATCGGCGCGCTCATTTTCCATCGACGTGCGAATCTCGGCACGCTGGGCATTGACGATCCGGCGACCCATCGCTTCGGCGTCGATGCCGGTCAGCATGGACTGTTGAAACTCGGTGACTACCTCGAGCTCCTTGGCCGTTTTCTCAGCGCGTTCGCGCTGTTCCTGCTCGCTTCGGCGGGCGTTCTCGGCGCGGAGGTAGAGTGCGGTGCTCGTAAACATGCCCACCAGCAGGGCGGCCATGGCGATGGCCAGACCGGTCGCCAGAGCTTTGTTCCGCTTGGCGAATTTCTGGAGCTGGTAGATGGCGCTGGGCGGCCTCGCGAGGATGGGTTCATCGGCGAGGTAGCGGCGGATGTCTTCCGCCAGGCCCGCGGCCGAGGGGTAGCGGCGTTCCTTCTCCTTTTCGAGAGCCCTGCCGACGATGGTCTCGACGTCGCCGCGCAGCGTGCGGTTGAAGGTGCTCAGGCGGGTCAGTTCTTCCTCGCGGATGATCCGTGCCGCCTCGTGGATCATCTTGTTCTTGAGGTCATACGGCGGCCGGCCGGTGAGGATCTCGAAGGCGATCACGCCGAGCGAGTAGACGTCGCTGCGGGTGTCGAGCTGGTTGGGATCGGCCGCGACCTGCTCGGGGGACATGTATTGAATTGTGCCGATGAGCTGCCCGACATCGGTCTGCATGGTCGTGACCTGCATGTCCGAGTCGGTGGCCCGAGCCACGCCGAAGTCGAGGATCTTCGGCTGCCCTGAAGCATCCACGAGGATGTTGCCGGGCTTGAGATCGCGGTGGATCACGCCCTTCTGGTGCGCGTGGTGGACGGCGTCGCAGATGCGGGCGATGAGGTCGAGCCGCTGGCGAGTGCTGAGGTTGGTGCGGTTGACGTACTTCCGCAGGTCTTCCCCGCGAACGTACTCCATGGCGAAAAACGGCTGCGTGCCGGACTCGGTCTCCGCGAATCCGGCCTCGTAGATCTGGGCGATGCCGGGATGCTGCAAACGCCCAAGGACCTGCGATTCGAGCTCGAAACGTCGCAACAATGCGGGCGTGGTCAGCCCGTGACGGATGACCTTGAGGGCCACGGTCCGCTTGGGGCTCTGCTGCTCGGCCTCGTAGACCGTGCCCATCCCGCCCGAGGCGATCGCCCGGACGATGCGGTACTGGCCAATCTGCGCGGGGAGCGCGCTGGGGAGACTGTTCCCCTGAGGAAGGCTCAGCGTTGCATCTGCTGAAGCAATGTCGGGGCGCAGGGATTGGGTCTCGTCCCGTGGGTGTTGCGTTGACACGACATGTCTCCGGCCTTTGGTTGAAGTGGCTGCGCATTTCCAGCGCAGGCAGTTTAGCCGCAGAACGCGCGGAAGGACAAGTTGCTGTTCCGGACTCGGCCGCGCTTCCGCCTATTTCTTCGTCCATTCATCCAGCCAGCCCAGCACCGTCTCGTGCCAGAGGATGCTGTTGGCCGGTTTGAGGACCCAGTGGTTTTCGTCGGGGAAGTAGAGGAACTTGCTGGGGATGCCGCGGCGCTGGAGGGCCGTGAACGTGGCCGTGCCCTGCGTCTCGACCACGCGGAAATCCCGGGCGCCGTGAATGACCAGCATGGGCGTCTGCCAGTTCTTGACGAAGTTGATCGGGTTATGCTTCTTATAGCCCTCCGGATTGTCCCAAGGGGTGCCCATGTGGTCCCACTCGGGGAACCATAGCTCTTCAGTGTCGTAGTAGGCGAATCGCTCGTCGAGATTGCCGTCGTGGCTGACGAGGCAGCGGAAGCGATCCGGCCAGTTGCCTGCGATCCAGTTGATCATGTAGCCGCCATACGATGCGCCTAGCGCCGAAACGCGATCGGCGTCCATCCAATTGTACTTCTTCAGCGCCGCATCGAGGCCCTTTTGAAGATCAACGAGCGGCTTGCCACCCCAGTCACCGCGAATGGAGTCGCAGAAGGCCTGGCCGTACCCGGTCGAGCCGTGGAAGTCGACCATGACGGCGGCGTACCCGGCCCCGGCGTAGGCCTGCGGGTTCCAACGATAGTGGAAGTCGTTGCCGAATGATCCCTGCGGTCCGCCGTGAATCAGAAAGGCGACCGGGTACTTCCGGCCGGGATCGAAGTCCACCGGCTTTACGATGTAGGCGTAGACGGTCTCGTCGTTCCAGCCCTTGAACGTGAACTGCTCCGGCTCGCCCATGCGCGCTGCCGCGAGCCGCTCCGCATTGATGTCCGTAATTTTCTTCACGCCCGAGCCGTCACCGCGGACGGTGTACAGCTCCACCGGCGAGCGCAAGTGATGCAACCCGTATACGATGCGATCCCCGGCGGAGGCGACGCCGTAGACGGAGCCTTCCCCGACGATCGTGCGGGCAGCGCCCGTCTTTGCATCGATGGCAAACAGGGCATGCTGACCGAGGTGGTCGGCGGTGGCATAGATGTCCTTGCTGTCGGATGACCAGGCGATCGATCGCGGAGAATGGTCCCAGTCCTCCGTGAGCGTGCGTTTCGCACCGTCTGGCCAGGACATCAGGACGATACGCAAGCGATCGGCTTCATAGCCCGGACGCGTCATGGCGAGGTAAGCGAGTGTCTTGCCGTCGGGAGAGAACACGGGTTGTGTGTCGACGGCTTCGTTATCAGTGGTGAGACAGCGCGGCGCGGCCGAGCCGTCGATCGGAGCGACGTACAGGTCGAAATCCGTGGACCAAGCCTCCGTGCGGCCGACGTCGCGGGCGGAAAAAACGACCGACTTGCCGTCGGGTGTGAAGGTCATGTCCTCCGGGCCGCCGAAGGGTTTGGTCGGGCAGTCGGCGTTCATGTCTTTCATGATGTCCATCGGTTCGCCGCTGCCGTCAGTGGGAATGACGAAGACATGCGAACGACGGCCATCCTTCCATTCGTCCCAGTGACGAATGAAGAGTTGATCGTAGACGCGCCCCGTGGCCTTGCGCGAGGTAATCTCGTCGCGTCGCGCGACGGTTTCCTTGACGGACAACCCCGGGTAGACATCGAGAGAAATAGCCAGTTGGTTTCCGTTGGGTGATGCGGCGACCATCCCCACATCGAGCGGAAGACTGGTGATCTGTCGCGCTTCACCACCCGCCAGAGGAATCCGGTGGACTTGGGCCGAACCCGATCGGGTCGAAAGGAAATAGATGTCCGCGCCGTCCGGAGACCAGCGCGGGTTCCAGTCACTTTCGGGATCGGTGGTGAGTTGCCGGAGATTGGTCCCATCCACGTCCACCAGCCAGATGTCGGGCCGGCCTCGGTTGGCTTCGAGGTCGGTCGTGCGGAGCACGAACGCGACGTGGCGACCGTCGGGAGAGACCTGGTGATCGGAAATCCGCTGCATGGCGACCATGTCATGAACGGAGAACGGGTGTGTATCTCCCGCCCTCGCCGGCGTAAACGCAGAAGCCAGGAACACAGAGACGATGAGCAGAGCAATACGCATGGTGAGTACTCCGAGCCAAAAAACGTAGTAACCCAACATCAACAGCGTTGGAGCGTAGTGACATAACCCATCCGCGAAAAGTGGCCGGCGTGTGGATTCGTCGGCACGTGGCGCGGATTGCGCTGGAAAGGGGGAACCGTTCAAGTCCGGATGTCGGAATTCGTCATGTCGCCGATTTTCGCAGGCGGCTGAGTTTACGCGACCAGGCCAGCGTGTCGGCCGAGTAGATAGCGAGCGCGCTCCAGATCAGTGCGAAGCTGATGAGTTGATCGTGCGTGAAAGGCTCGCCGAACGCCAGAACCGCCAGCAGGAATTGCATGGTTGGCGCGATGTACTGGAGGAACCCGATCGTGGCCAGGCGTAGCCGGCGGGCCGCATTGGTAAACCACAGGAGCGGCACCGCGGTGATGATTCCGGCGGAAAGAAGGAGTATATCAGTGCCGGTGCCCTCGTGCCCGAAGGCCATCGTTCCCGACCAGGCCACCGCCGCCAGATAGCCCAAAGCGATCGGTGTGAGCAGGCAGGTCTCCACGGTCAGCCCGACGAGCGCATCGACCCGGACGGTCTTGCGCAGGAGCCCGTAAAGACCGAAGCTGAAGGCGAGAATCAGGGCGATTCCCGGGGGCCCCCCGTGCGCCCACGTCAGATAGGACACGCCGGCTGTCGCCAGGATCACGCTGACCGTCTGCCACCGGCGCAGCCTCTCTCCCAGGAAAACGAATCCCAGCAGCACGTTGACCAGCGGGTTGATGAAGTACCCGAGACTGGCCTGCATGACCACGTTGTGAGCCACCGACCAGATGAACGTCAACCAATTGGTGGCAATCAGGACGGTCGTGGCGAAGAGCGCGAGCATCGTGCGACGATGCATGAGCAGCCCGCGAACCTCGGGCCAGCGGCGGTAGGCGGCCATGAGCAGACCCAGCAGCACCACGGCGCCCATGACGCGAAAGGCAAGCACCTCCAAGGCGGGCACATGAGCAACGGCCTTGAAGTAGATGGGGACCAGCCCCCACCACGCATAGCTGGCGGCGCCGTAAAGGACACCGACCGCTGCGTCTCTGGAATGCGACGACTCGAGTGCCGCGGATCCGGCGGCGGTCTCGCGCGGCGCGGTGTGCTGAGATTGCCGGGTCAATGTCGTGCCTTGGGTGAAAGAAAGCCGCCCCGGTTTGCCGGTGGCCGGGGCGTCGGCTTGGGTTCATCAGATTGTCGGCGAGTTCGCGCGCGGGGGCAAGATCGAGCGGGGCGCCCTCGTGGACGACTCAGTCCTCTTGCGCAGCTTCGAGATAGCGCGTCAGCTGGTCGATGTGGGAAAGATCATGCGCGGCGTACATTTGCAGAATGTCCCGAAGCGACTCCAGGCCCCGCTCTTCGTGATTACCCGTACGATCCAGGTCGCGATCGGTGAGCGATCGCCAGAGGCGGAGATTAATGCCGCGCAGCGCACGGAACTCGGCGAGGAGTTCCGTCGGTTCACGCTCGGCATGCCGCTGCCCTGAAGCCCATTGCTCCTGGTCCATGCTGGGGATGCGCGGCCGGTCCTGACAGAGAATGAGCCGCGTGCGATACCCCAGCGTCCATTCCACGTCGACCAGGTGGCCCAGAACTTCGCAGGGCGTCCACTTGCCGGGAAACGGACGCCGATGGAAATGCCGGGCAGGAAAGCGGCTGACCAGTTGTCCCAGTGCGTGCGCGGTTTCGGAGAACACCGTGATCGGATCGCGGCCGCCGAGCTGCTCGATCATCCTGGCGCGGTAGGCGTTGGGATCCTCGGGCGGAGTCGTGGGTTGCGGGGGTGCCATAAGTTGTCTCCGGATCGGCTGGTTTCAAGCAGAAGACCACTCAAGCGGTGAACGCCGCCCCTCTGGCAAGACGGGCGTCGGACAGCCCGGTCCGCCCACCATTGGGGCATCCACCGTGCTATCCCACGCCCGCGTTATATGCCGAATGCGACGGCTTGGCGAACCGCCGACAGGCGACTACATCTTGTACTTGCCGAACCCGACCTTCTTGATCCCGCTGAGATGTGGGAGAAGGTTGCTCACCGCCTTGGTGAGATCCTTCGCCTTGGTCTTGTAGCCGGATTTCTGGACGGCGCCGGCGATGTCCCGAGGACTCATCGGTTCAGGACTGCTCTTCAAGACGCCGACAACGTACTCGCGCAGAGAACCGGCACGACCACCTCGGCCTGCCGCAGCGGGGCGACCCGGTGGACGACCCGGTCCACGCCTGGCCGGCGCAGCCGCTGCCGTACCGCCGATCGACTGCATCGCGGTGGCGATGTTGGTTATTTCGTGCTCGATGGCATCACGACGGGCATTGAGCTCGTCATAATAGTTCTGCATGGCTTGACGGAGTTGTGCGGCACCATTGCCTTCCGCGTAGCTCAATCGACCGGCAGGCCATCCACGAGACGCCGCGCCGCGCCCCGCGGGGCGCCCGGCCTTCTTTGTTCTCGTCCCGTGCGTCGTGCTCTGATGGCGGGCGAGATGCGCTGCCATCGAGAAACTCCGATCACACATGGGACATTTGAATTTTCCCTTGGCCATAATCTGTTATTCTCCTGCGGTGGTGGTTACGAAACACGCCCTCTTAGCCCACTCCCAAGAGCGGGTTGGAACACAAATACTAAGCCTCTTTGCCCCGTCTGAACCAAGACCCTCGGTCTCAGCGCGCCCCGAGACCATGAGGATCATAGGTATGAACCAGTGAACAGCATATTACAATTGTTGTTATTGGGCAAGAATACTGTTGGGAAGTCGCTCTCCTCCATCGATCCGTATTGACTGTCGTCTTCGTTGCAGGTGCGGGATGTTCATGGCATCTCAGGCGCACGCGTACGTGCAGACCTCAGTGGAGTACTAACCCCGGTGCAACATATGTGGCACCAGCAGGGACAAAGAAGTCCTCAGTCGCCGCTCAGAGTTGCGGTCGGATTCCAAGCGGGAGGCGATCGCTTGCAGTGCCAGTTGAACGGCAGTGGCGTGCACGGTTTGAGTCGGATTCAATGGTTCATGTGCGAAAATTTCACTGCCACGGAACCCTGAGGCCTGAACGAATTGACACGATTTTTGCCGACGGCCGAGCGCTTCATGCGGAGGTCGTCAGAGCCTCCTGCTGGAGGGGAAGGGCGGTAACGTCTTCAATCACCTCCCCGAGGATGACTCCGACCCGCCTTCGCGGGCTTCGATTTTTCCGGCCGGGGCCGGTTGGAGGCACGGGTGATCGTACGGTCGACTGCGTGTTTCCGCCCCGAGCCCGGACAAAGTGGCACGAAGGATGCAAGCGAGTTCGTCGGCGGTATGCTATACGTGGCGCCTGCATTGTGCGCGAGTTTCGCGTCAGACGTGACGCATCCGCTGAAAAGCCCGGGAGATGATCCAAAATGGCCCAGGAACACATATTGGTGATCGATGACGATCCCGACGTTCGGGAAGCGCTGACCATGATGCTCGAGCCCGTCGGCTATCGCCTGACCTGTTGCGCCACGGGCCCGGAAGGCATGGCCGCGATTGAGCGCGATCCGCCCGATCTCATACTGCTGGACATCATGCTGGCATCCCCTTCCGAGGGATTCCATCTGGCCTATGAACTGCGCCGCGACGAGCGACGGTCGCGAATACCCATTATCATGATCTCCTCGATCGGGGCCACGATGGGCATGGACTATGCCCGGGAGTTGGGCAGCGACTACGTTCCGGTCGAGAAATTCCTGGACAAGCCGTTAACCTCTGAAGTGGTACTTTCGGCTGTGAAGGAAACACTGGGCAAATCCTCCACGGCCAGCCGATCCTGACGGTCCGGGCCTCACATGGACTCTCTGCCACCTGCTTCCAGTCTGCGCATCCCGCGCACTACGTTTCGTGTGCGCGTCCTGCTGGCGATGGTGCGCCATCACTGGTTCATCCGCCTGCGCTGGGTCATCGCATTCGCCGTGATGGCCGTTCTCCTCGTGGAACGCTTCCTATTCCCCACCGGGGCCAGGCCCCCCCAAGTCATGGGTTGTGTGGGGGCCTTGGCTGTCGCCAACGTCATCTGGACCATCATGGGCCGGGGCATCCTGCGAAACATCGAAGGGGAGGAAGACGTAACCGAAGGCAGGGAACGCAGTGTCGAGCGCTTTGCCGCACTGCAGATGACCATCGATCTGTTGATTCTCACGGTCATCCTCCGCTACTCGGGTGGCATCGAGAACCCGATGGCCGTGTTCTATTTGTTTCACATGCTCATTGCGGCACTGTTGCTCCGTCCGCGACAGGCGCTCCTGCAGGGGTGCTGGGCCATCTTTCTGTACAGTGTGATTGGATTCGGCGAGGTCGCCGGCTGGATTCAGCCGCATTATCCGTTCCTCACGCTCCCGGAGACCGGAACGGCCCACAGGAACTGGACACTCGTGGCGGCGGGGGTGGTGGTCCTCGCGGCCGGTGTCTTCGGCACCCTGTACTTCACGCTTCAGATCTCCCTGCGCCTCGATCAGCAGGAGCGCGAGCAGCACCAGATGAATCTAGCCCTGCAACACAGCCAGAATGCAATCCGGGACCTCCAGGCGCGCCGCTCGCGGTTCATGCAGACGGCGGCTCATCAGCTCAAGAGTCCGCTGACAGGCATCGAGATGCTGGCCCGGCTGATCCGCGACCATGTCGTTCCGCCAAACCGGATTGATGAAACGGTGGGACGGATCGTCAATCGCTGCCGCGAGGCGATCGTGCAGGTGACGGAACTTCTGACCCTGGCACGGATTCAGGAGGCCGATCCGTCCGAACACACCGCTTCCACGACGGAAATCCCGGCGGTTGTGGGTGAAGTCGTGAAACGGTACGGCGAGTTGGCGTCGGCCCGGAAGATTCAGCTCACGGTGACCTCGGCAGGCTGTCGTGGGGCGCTGGCGGCCGTGGCGGAACGGGACCTGCGCGATTGTATCGGCAACTTAATTGATAATGCCATTAAGTACACGCCGGAAGGGGGTTCGGTGGAGGTGCGCAGTTATTGCGACGCCGACACGATATCGGTCTCGGTAAAAGACACTGGAATGGGAATTGCAGAGGAATCGGCGGACGACATCTTCGATTCGTTCCGGCGGGGAAACCTGGCTCTGGCCGCGGGAATACCGGGTTCCGGTTTGGGGCTGGCGATCGTGCGCGAAGTTGTCGAACAGGCCGACGGGAGCATTGAAGTCCGCTCCACGGTGGGGGAGGGTTCGGAGTTCATCGTCACGTTTCCACGCCACGAACCCGAGCGGGACACGGCGCGAATACGCGCCACGCGATCAGCGCGGATCAGGCCGAGGTTCGTCTCCGGCAACAGCAGAGCAGACAGGAGTTGAGCAGCCATGCTGGACCGCATCATCACCCGCGGCCGACTCGTGGAACTCGTCGACGAACTGGCGCGTACGCGGCGCATCATCGGGCCCGTTCGCCGCGGCGAACGGTTTTTTTATGAGCCGGTGGCCAAGGCGCGGGAGATCGACCTCGAATTCAACTACTGCGTGTACAGCCCCAAGAAGGTGCTGTTTCCCGCACGCGAAGAACTGTTCATGTTTGAGCGGAACAACGGTTCGTTCCGCACAAAGCCGCTGCTAGACGAGCGACCGACGGCGCTGATCGGCGTCCATCCCTGCGATATCAACGCCATTCGCCTCCTTGACCAGGTCTTCTCGCACAGCCATCGCGACGATCATTATCTGGCGCGGCGCCGACAGCTCTTCATCATCGGCGTGGATTGTCCCGCCGAGTGCACCGCCGGCGTGTTCTGCGAGGACATGAAATCCAACGAGGCCAACGAGGGGTTCGATCTGATGTGCTATCCCCTCAGCGCCAATGGCGCCTCTGAGGATATGCGCTACGGGATCAAATTCGGGACGGACGCCGGCCGGGAGTTCCTGCTGTACGCGCAAGCCGGAGATCGTCCGACGGTCGAAGACGAGCGCGCATTTGAGCGTTACCGCGCCCAGAAACGGGCGGCGTTTCAGCGGCGCATCCCGTTCGATGTCGATGGTCTGCCCGCCTTGCTGGATCGCAGCTACGACTCCCTTCTCTGGGAGGCGACCGCCCGCCGCTGCTACTCCTGCGGAAGCTGCAATCTCAGTTGTCCCACGTGTTTCTGTTTCAACACGTTTGACAAGCTGGACCTGACCCTTTCCTCCGGTCAGCGCGTTCGAGAGTGGGACGGGTGCCAGTTGCGCGAGTTCGCGACGGTGGCGGGGGGTCACAACTTCCGCCCGCAGGCGGCATCGCGCCTGCGACATCGGATTTACCGAAAGGGGAAGTGGATCCTGGAACGCGAGGGGATACCGGGCTGCGTGGGATGCGCGCGGTGCGATCGAGCATGCACCGCCAAGATCAACTCGGTGGAAATCTACAATCAGCTTGCGGAGGAGGGATAACATGACCGCAATCGCTCCCGCACCGCTGGAACATGCCCGCACGCTGTACGAGCCGCAGCCCGCGGAAGTTGTCGCGGTCGAGAAACTGACGGATCTGGAGAATCTCTATCGCTTCCGCCTGTCCAGCGGCGAGCCGCTGGGGCACGGCCCCGGGCAGTTTGTGCAGATGTCCCTGCTGGGAATCGGCGAATGCCCCATTTCGATCTGCTCCTCCCCGACACGTGGCGACTACTTTGAGCTCTGCGTCCGCCGCGTGGGCGAGGTAACCGGCCATATCCACGGCCTCAAGAAGGGCGACACGATCGGCATTCGCGGGCCGCTGGGGCACGGGTTCGACGTGCATGACATGCACGGGCGGGACGTGCTCATCGTTGCCGGTGGGTTGGGGCTGGCTCCGGTCCGGTCGCTGATTCAGTACATCCTCGACGAGCGCAGCCGCTTCGGGGCGTTTCATCTGCTTTACGGGGCGCGCTCGCCGGCGGAGCTGCTGTTCCGCAACGATCTGACGATCTGGCGGGAGTCGCCCGACGTCAACTTCCACATGACGGTGGATCGCCCCGACGAGCAGTGGCGGGGACGTAGCGGCGTGGTGACGACGTTGTTCGGAGAGCTGCCGCCCATCGATCCGCTTGAGACCATGGTGGTCATCGTCGGCCCGCCGATCATGTTCAAATTCGTCGTGCTGGAGGTGCTTGCCCGGCGCGTTCCCCAGAAGAACGTCTTCTGCTCCCTGGAGCGGCGGATGAAATGCGGCGTGGGCAAGTGCGGACATTGCCAGGCGAACAACGTCTACGTCTGCCTAGAGGGTCCGGTGTTCCGCTACGGAGAGCTGAAGGCCCTCCGGGAGGCGATCGAATGAAACCCAAGATCGGCATTTTCTCGCTGACCAGTTGCGAGGGCTGCTCGCTGGCGATCCTCGAACTGGAAAACGAGCTGCTCGATATCCTCGGCGCGGTGGAGATTGTGAACTTCCGCGAAGGCATGACCGAGCGAAGCTGGGACATCGACATCGGTTTCGTCGATGGGGCGGTCTCCACGCCGGAGGACGAAAAAGAGGCCCGACTCTTCCGCGAGCACTGCAAGGTGCTCGTCGCCATCGGGGCGTGCGCCTGCCTCGGCGGGCTCAACACGCTCAAGAACTACCAGAACGAGGCCGACTACCGCAGCTATGTCTACGGCAACCGTGCGGGGTGGTTCCCCACGATCCCCGCCCGTCCGCTCTCGGCCGTGGTCAAGGTGGACTTCGAGTTACCCGGCTGCCCGATGATCAAGGAAGAATTCCTGGAATTCGTCAAGTTGACGCTGGCCGGGCGGACGTTCCGCCTGCCCGAGTATGCCGTCTGCGTGGAGTGCAAGCGGAAGGGCAATCTCTGCCTGTATGAAAAGGGCGTGATCTGCCTTGGGCCGGTGACCCGTGCCGGTTGCGACGCGATCTGCCCCAGTTTCGGATCCAAGTGCGAAGGCTGCCGCGGGATCGTCACGGAGGAGGCCGTCCGCGCCGCGGGCGTCAATTTGCGCGAGCAGTACAACGTCTCGCTGGACGACGTGATGGCCGACCTGCGGCTGTTCGGTGCGTATCAGGAGGCAAAGCTGCCGTAGGTGCGTCCTCTCGCGCACCGGACCTTGCGTGTGACACTGCTCTGCAACATTGGTCCTTGAAGTAGACGACGGGCGTTTGTTGACACATTCTCCTGTCGATGGAAGGCAATCATGGCCGACGTGAAACAGCAGAACAAGCCGAAGAGTTCGGACGGCGCGCCGCCCCGTCGGGCGGCCGTCAAGAACGTCACCATCGACGTCAAGCACGTGACCCGGGTCGAGGGGCACGGCAATATCGTCGTCCGCGTCAGTGACGGCGCGATCACGCAACTCGAGCTTCAGATCGTCGAGAGTCCGCGCTTCTTCGAGGCCTTCCTGCGCGGGCGGCGGTGGTACGAGGCGCCGCACATCACCTGCCGCGTGTGCGGCATTTGCTCCGTGGGTCACACCACGGCCTCGGTCAAGGCGATCGAGGCGGCGACGGGCATCGTCCCCACCGAACAGACCGTCCTGCTCCGTAAGCTGCTCTTTAACGGCGAGCAATTGCAGAGCCACGTGCTTCACGTCTGCTTCCTGGCCGTGCCGGATTTCTTCGGTGCCGGGTCGGTCATTCCACTCGCCTCGACGCATCCCGACGTGGTCAAGCGGGCGCTGAAGCTCAAACGCCTGGCCAACGACATTTGCGGGGCCGTCGGCGGACGGCACATTCACCCCGTCGCGTGCCACGCGGGCGGCTTCACCCACGTGCCCAGACCCGAGGAACTCGTCGCCCTCAAGCGGCGACTGGAGGAATCGCGCAGTGACCTGGGTGAAATGGCGCAGTTGTACTCCTGCCTGCCGATTCCCGACTTCCGCCGCGACATGGAGTTTCTGTCACTCAAGGTGATGGACGGATCGGAATATGCGTTCTACGACGGGAAGCTCTACTCCAACCTTCAGCCCGAGCCGACCGAGGTCAGCGAGTATCGCCGCCGGGTGATCGAAGACGTGGTGCAGCACTCCGCCGCCAAGCACTGCAAGTCGCCCAACGCTCCCGCGTACATGGTGGGATCGCTGGCGCGGTTCAACAACAACTTTGACCAACTGCATCCCAATGCGAAGGAGGTTGCGGCCGCACTGGGCATCAAGCCGATCTGCACAAACCCGTTCCACAACAACACGGCACAGCTCGTCGAGTGCGTGCATTGCACCGAACACTCCATTGAGCTGATCGACGAACTCCTCACACGCGGGCTGCATGACGAGCCGCTCGTCGAGCCGAGTCGCTTCGGTCTCGGCGTGGGATCGGCCGATGTTCCTCGCGGCATTCTCTTCCACGAGTACGAACTGGACCGCGACGGCAAGATCGTGAACGCCAACCTCATCATTCCCACCGGCCAGAACCTCGCCAACATCGAGGCGGACATGCGCGTCATGGTGCCGCAACTGCTGGAATCGGGCATGACCCGGGAGGAAATGACGCTTCGCCTGGAAATGCTCGTGCGGGCCTACGACCCGTGCATCTCCTGCGCTACGCATTTTCTGGACATCGAGTGGGAGTAGTTCCCGTGCCGCCCGCGGTGTGCATCCTCGGCTGCGGGCGGTGGTCGATGGGCGACGACCAGGCCGGTCTGCGCGTCGCCGAACTCATTGCTGATCACGCCTTGCCGCAAGCTGACGTACGCCTCTCCGAATCACCGGGAACGGACCTGGCCGACGGGAGCTTCGCGTCGGCGGACCTGCTGGTGCTCATCGATGCGGCGCCGGCGGACAACGCACATCCGTCTGGTTCCTTCCTCAGGTTGATGTATCCCCGGGACGCGCAGCGGCTGCGGCGCAAAACGTCCGGTGATTCGCATTCCATCGGCATCGCCCAGGGACTGGAACTCGCCCAAACGCTTCAAGCGCTTCCGAAGCGCATCTGGATCTACGTGGTTTTCGGCGAGCAGTTTGATCGTTCGCTGGACATGTCCACCTCCGTTTCTCGTGCGATCACACCGCTGGCGGAGCGAATCTCGCGCGACGTCGATGAGCTGAA
This sequence comes from Phycisphaerae bacterium, assembly GCA_024102815.1. Lineage (NCBI taxonomy): Bacteria > Pseudomonadati > Planctomycetota > Phycisphaerae > Phycisphaerae bacterium. The sequence goes on along the minus strand of JAGFJJ010000007.1, from coordinate 14,136 downwards.
CAATCAACCGCATCCGTAGGCGTCGCGCAAGCGTTCCGCAACCGCCGGGATCCCGGCGGCATCAAATCCCATGAAGCACGAATGGGTTACTTCGCCGCTCGCGTCCGATGGTCGTGGCCGGTCCGTGCCCGCTGAGTACCCGCGTTTCGTCCGGGAGCGTCATCAAGTTTTCTCGGATGTTACGCATGAGCTTCTCACCGTCGCTGTGGGGAAAGTCGACGCGCCCCACGCTGCCCGCGAATAGGGCGTCGCCCACGATAACCACGCCGAGCGCCGCACAGTACAGACTTCGCCCTCCGGGAGAATGCCCGGATGTGTCAAAAACCTGCCACTTCGTGCCGTCGAGTTCGAGTGTGTCGCCGGGGGCGAGGTCACACGGGTCGGTAACGTTGGTGACCAGACCCGGACCCATCAGGCCGGACAGGTTTTCCATGGGATCGGTCAGTGCCGCCCACTCCGGCCGGGCAAGGTAGACGGGCAGCGAACCCAGTGATTCGCGGACGTCATCGATGCCGGCGATATGGTCGGCATGGGCGTGGGTGAGCACGACGGCCTGGGGAACAAGTTTCCGTGCCTCGATGTGCTCGATCATCTGCTCGGCCTGCGGCGGCAGGCCCGGATCGACGATCCAGCAAGGTCCGTTTTCGCGAAGCGAAACGACCATTCCGTTTTGCATGTAGACCGGATCGTTGGTTACGTGAATGTTCAGATTCGGTTGGCTCATGGTTATGAATCGTCCGAGTATGGGACGCAGGGTCTCGTTCGGGGTTACATCACGCTCAGTCGAAGTGTAGCGGCGGCGCGTATCCGGACAAGCCGGCAAATTCAGCCGCGAAACCTGTTTACGTCTCCGTTGATGAGGCGGCGGATCGGGTCTGTCGGAAAAATCAGGCGGGTCGATAAGTCGAAGTTTGTCCGCGCCCGCAGAAGCCCTTGAAGTCCGTTATGGAATGATCCTAGAATCCAACGCTCGCGAAGCGGACGCGGGCATCGGCCGGGTCGCTCTTTCGTGCGATCGGTCGAGGAAGTCCGACTGGAGGGACAACGCATGATTGAAGCGACGGAAGCCCTCAGGCAACATCAGTTGATTATCCTTCGCCGCTTGCGGGGCGGACCTCTCACTGAATTCGAGCTCTGCCGCCAGGTTGCGGATCACTCCGGATACAACGTCGAAGAGTGTGGCGATCACATGACGCAGTGGCTCGAGGAGTTGCGGCAGGCCGGCCTGATTTGGGCGGGCAAGCTGACCAACGACGTGGACCAGGCGATCATGGCCGCGGCGCTGACCAAGCGCGGAAAGGAGCTCGTCGCCTAGCCGACGTTGGGTACACGATCAGAAAATGAAGAGGGCAAGGCCTGCGGGTCTTGCCCTTTTTTTCTGGGAAGTCCGCCCTTCGAACAATAGCCCGTCGCCCGGTCCCTCCAAACCTCCAGTTGCGGAAATCGTGCCCCGCAACCCCGAAAGAGACAACAATCTGTCACCAAACGTCGGATTGCCGCGACGTACGCGGACGCCTTCCGACAGGATCGCGCGCCGCGCGCATTGAGTCGCTCATGTTCGGAATGTAACATCGACAGTCGTCGGGCGGCCAATCGCGTCTCCGCCGAACCTGCGGCTTCAAATCGGATGAACTCCCCATGAACGTGATCGAGCTGGAGCACGTTACCAAGACGTTCGGCCGCCACATCGCGGTCAACGACCTGTCGCTGGTTGTGCCAGAAGGATCCATTTACGGATTCATCGGCCCCAACGGTTCGGGCAAGACCACGACGCTGCGCATGATCATGGGCATCTACTACGCCGACGCCCGGAGCGGCCCCATCCGCATTTTCGGGGAGGAGCGCCATGCCGCCGCCAGCGACCGCATCGGCTATCTTCCCGAAGAGCGCGGGCTGTACAAGAAAATGAAGGTCCGCGACATCCTCCGCTTCTACGCCGAGCTGAAGGGCATTCGCGACTTCCGCCGGCCGGTCGATTCCTGGCTGGAGTGCATGGGTCTTTCCGACTGGGCCGACAAGAAGGTGGAAACCCTGTCCAAGGGCATGGCCCAGAAAATCCAGTTCATCTCCGCGGTGATCGCCGATCCCGAACTGGTAATTCTCGACGAACCCTTCTCCGGGCTCGATCCCGTAAACATGGAAGTACTTCGCCAGGCCGTGCTCGATCTCCGCAAGCAGGGGACCACGATCATCTTCTCCACGCATGACATGGCCGTCGCCGAACGCATGTGCGACTTCATCTTCATGATCTTCAAGGGCGAGAAAGTCCTCGACGGTACGCTGGAGTCCATCCAGGACCGATACGGCCAGGACACCGTGCGCGTGCGCCTCGCGGAATTCTCCGGCGAGCTCGACGAGATACCCGGCGTGGAACGGGTCACCGATTTCGGGCGACTCCAGGAATTGCGGATTCACCCGGACACGGATACGCAGGAAGTCCTATCGGAATTGATGCGACGCGGTCGCGTGCTCCATTTCGAGCTGTGCAAACCGTCGCTGAACGACATCTTCGTCCGTATCGCCGGACCGGAGTCGGAGGAAGCCACGCGCCGCGACCGCCAGCAGGAGGTGATCCATGCGTAAGACCATCGTCGTCGCCGTTCGAGAGTATCAGGCGGCCGTTCGCACCAAGGCCTTCATTATCTCCCTGGTGCTTATGCCCGTTCTCTTCGGCGGGAGCCTCGCCTTTCAGTTCCTTCTCAAGGATCGCGTGGACACGACCACCCGGAAGGTGGCGGTTGTCGATCACACGGGATGGCTGTTCGACGCCGTCGCCGCTGCCGCCAACGAGCGCAACGAAAACCGGATCTTTTCGGACCCGGGGGAGGGCGGCGAGCGCAAGCAGACCAAGCCGAAGTTTCTGTTCGAAAAGATCGCCCCGGCCGACGATGAGGATCGCCAACTCGTCGATCTCTCCGCGGCCGTTCGCGAGGGCAAATATTTCGCGTTCGTGGTAATACCCACGAACCTGTCGCCGGCGAAGGACGACGGCAAATCGGCCGAAGGTGCCGGCGTACCCGCGATGGCCGGCGCCCGAATCGATTACCACTCCAACAGCCCGACGTACGAGGACCTGCTTGAGTGGCTCGTTCCGGTCGTCAACAACGCTGTTCAGGCAAACCGTTTCGACCGCCTCGGGCTCAATCCCCAGACGGTCGCGCAGGCCACGAAGCCTGTCCGCGTGGATAATCTCGGGCTCCTCTCGGTCAACGAGAAAGGCGAAATCGTCAAGGCCGAAAGGGCCAACGAGCTGGCCAATTTCCTCGTGCCCATGGGCATGATGATGCTCATGCTCATGGTCGTCATGGTCGGGGCCACGCCGCTGGTCAACAGCGTGCTCGAGGAGAAGATGCAACGGATCGCCGAGGTGCTCCTCGGCTCCGTGCCGCCGTTCCAGCTCATGCTCGGGAAGCTGATCGGCATGGTCGGCGTCGCCCTGACCATCTCGACCATCTACCTCCTTGGCGGATTCTTCGCCATTCGCTACGCCGGCTACGAGCAGTTCTTCCCCGCCCAGCAGCTCTGGTGGTTCCTCGTGTACCAGGCCATGGCCGTGCTCATGTTCGGCTCGATGTTCGCCGCCGTCGGCGCGGCCGTCACCGACATCCGCGAGTCGCAGAGCCTCATCACGCCGGTCATGCTCGTGGTGATGATGCCGCTGTTCGTCTGGGTCAATGTGGTGAAGGAGCCGACGGCTTCCTTCGCCGTGGTGATGTCCCTGATTCCCACCGCCACGCCGTTCTTGATGCCCATGCGGCAGGCCGTGCCACCGGGCGTTCCCATCTGGCAGCCGCTGCTGGGCCTGGTGCTGGTGATCATGACCACGCTGCTTTTCGTGCTGGCGGCGGGACGCATCTTCCGCGTGGGTATTCTCATGCAGGGCAAGGGCGCCGACGTGAAGCAGATGCTCCGCTGGATCGTCCGCGGATAACATCTTTCGGTGGCGAGCCGCAGGCTACAGCTTGCGCGGACGTACGTACGCAAGGAGCCCGGACCGAGATTCTCTTCCCGATCCGGGCTCCATATGCACTGCTCGGACTATCCGGGCCCACTCCAGAAGAGCCCTTCGGCGGTTTCCGTAATCACTTTCCGCTCTGCAAGTGCGCCTCGACGAACCACAGGTGCTTGTCGAGCCCCCGCGATATTTCCGTAAACAGATCGGCCGTGTCCTTGTCGCCGAATTCGTCGGACGCGTCGATGGCGGCGCGTACATGCTTGCCGCACAGCGCCATGGCGTCGGACAGTGCCCGCACGTGCGCCGCTCCGTCCGCGATGTCCGCCGGATACTCGCTCAGCGTGCTGCTCTTGGCGGCAAGCCGCGCCGTACCCATCGCCACGCCGCCAAGCTGGACCGCACGCTCGGCCACGTCGTCCACGTATCCGCGCAGGCCGTCCGACACCTCGTCGAACAGCTCGTGCAGGGCGATGAAATTCGGCCCCTTGACGTTCCAGTGCGCCTGCTTGGCCTGCGTCTGCAGGTCGAGCAGATCAGCCAGCCGCGCGTTGAGCAGCTCGACGAGCTTCTCGCGATTCGACTCCGGTATGTCGTTCTTCGTTGCAAACTTCACGTGCTTGCTGTTTCCCGCCATGATCGTCAGCTCCCTTCGTTTAGATGGACCGCGCGTCCGCGTGGTTTGCTATGTTAACCAATATGGACAATTCCGTCTAAGCAAGATCGAACAACAGGATTTCGGACTCGTTGTCCCCGCCGTCCCTCAGTTCCAGCGTATGCTCGTCGCTCACGGCCGCGCCGTCCCCGGCCTCGAGCGCTTCGCCGTTCAGATGGATTCTCCCCACGGCGACCTGCACCCACGCGTGCCGCCCGGCGCGCAACGGGCGGGACAGGATTTTCCCTGGAGACAGGATGGCCGCCTCAAGCGAAACATCCTGCGCGATGGACAGCGAGCCGTCCCTGCCGTCCGCCGAAGCGATCAGCGCCCAGCGATCGAGCTTCGCGGCCCGATCGAATCCGCGTTGTTCGTATCCGGGATCAAGCCCGAGCCTGTCCGGTGTTATCCAGATCTGGAAAAAGTGGACCGGCTCGGACTCCGACGCATTGAACTCCGCGTGTACCACCCCGCGCCCGGCCCTCATCCGCTGTACTTCACCCGCGCGAATCGTCGTCCCGTTGCCCATGCTGTCGCGATGGGCGAGCGCCCCCTCCAGAACGTACGTGATGATCTCCATGTCGCGGTGGCCGTGCTCGCCGAATCCCGCCCCGCCGCGCACGCGGTCTTCATTCATCACCCGCAGCGTCCGGAAGCCCATATGCCGCGGATCGTGGTACGCCGCGAATGAAAACGTGTGGTAGGTGTCCAGCCAGCCGTGATCAAAATGACCGCGGTCGCCGCTTCGCCGTATCTGAATCATCGTGATCCCCTGAGCGTGCAATCGAATGACGTCGCTGCAGGGGTTATAGATTTGCCCCCCGCAACTGGCCACGTCGACCGATCGCTCTTGCGGCGCGAATGATACAGACTGCATTCTTTGTGAATGTCAGCCCGGCGGTGGCAGGGACTCGGATGCCGGAGCGGCCTTGGCTTCCTGTTCCTTCGCCCGCTGCTCCGCGGTGAGTACGGCCCGCAGGCGCTCCTGGAGTTCGGCAAAAAGGGCGTCGATCGGCCCGTAGAGTTCCACGAGCCGCCGTTTCAGTTCTTCCCGCTCGGGTTCACTGTCCGAACCCGCGGCGATCCGCCGCTCCAACTCGACAATCTCGTCCTTACGCCGGTCGCGGTGATCGAGCGCCCGACGCTTCAGCTCGCTGAGAATGCTCAGCACGGTCGTGCGCTGCCCTTCATCAAGTTGATGTTCACGAATGAACGTTGCCACGTACTCGTCCCAGCGGGCCAGCTCCAGCTCGATCTGATCGGGTGGCGGAGTCTCCGCCTGCGCCTTCTGCACAGCCTCGGCAAACTCCTCACGCTCCTCTCGCCGCCGCTCCGACCGCTCCCGGCGAAAGCGCTCACCATGCGGGATCCAGAAATCCTCGGGCTTGAATTCGCCCGAGGCGTAGTCGCGAAGTTGCTTCTCCGCGAACGTCAGCCCCACGTTGAACTGCAAAGCGTCCACCTCGAACTTCACCCGCTGCATCGGCGTGAGCACCTTGCGGAAATCGCCGGACCCTTCCGAAATCTGCTCGCGGAATTGTTCGAACACCGGCATTGCCCGCTTGGCCCAATCCTGGACCTTTTCCTTCGGCGGTGGCTCGATCTCCATCCGCAGTTCGAGATATTCGTTCAGCAGCGGGCGGATCGTGGCCCGGTGCTCTTCCAGAAAGGAGCCCCAGCGATCAATGACCATCTCGCGAACTTCCGTCCGCTGGTCGGCATCGAGATCATACTGCTCGCTGATGTCGTCGGCCCAGCGCGTGAGCATCAGGCGCGTCAGCTTGGGCGAAGGCCAGAGTCCGGCGTCCGCGTCGGAATCCCCCGCGGACCGCCCGGCCTCCGCTCGCCCTTCCCGGTCAGCCCGCTCGGCCGACCTGCTTGCAGAAGGAGCTTCCTCGGGCGTCTGAGCCCGTGCGGCGGAGAAGTCCGCCGCAGTGCAGGCCGTCCAAGCGCCGATAAGAGCAATTGCCGGAAATCGAGCCGGTTGCATGAATAGTCCCTTCGGCGGGTCGTGCGATGCACCAAGCCGATCATTTACTATAACCACGGCAGGTCATTTGAGCATGTCGGCCGATCCCGTTGTCTCCATTGTTATACCCACGTGCAACCGGCGCGATCGCCTCATCCGCTCCGTGGAGCAAACCCGCGGCAACGTGTCGGTGGACAAGGAAATCGTTGTCGTCGATGGTGACTCCCGGGACGGCACCCGGGACTGGCTGGCCGCCCAGCCCGACTTGGCGGTCATTCTCGAACCCGAGCGCGAGGGGGCCGTGCGGGCCTTTAACAAGGGCTTTCGAGCGGCGCGGGGAACGTTCGTCATGTGGCTCAACGACGACGCCTGGCCGCTGCCGGGCGCGGTCGAGGCGGCCCTGACCATGATTCGGCGTCCCGACCTGCCCGAGCTCGGTATGGTCGCTTTCTACCACAACTGGCACAACCCGCGCAACGTCCTCGATCGCGTCGAGCACGAAGGAGAGTCCTTCGAGCTGTGCCATGTGCGCGGGTACCCCTACGCCAACTTCGGCCTGCTCCGCCGCAGCCTCCTCGAGCGCATCGGATTTGCCGACGAGCGCTTCTATTTCTTCGGGTTCGATCCCGACCTCTCGCTGACCCTTCAGCTCCGAGAGAATCTCAGGGTCATCGGGTGCCGGCGGGCGCTTATCCGTCACGAGGAACACCACGACGAGCGGAAGTTGGGAGACCTCGATCGCGGCGCCGAGGACAATCGCCGCTTGTTCGAGAAATGGAATCTGCCGGAGCCCGGAGCCTACCCCGATCCAGCGCCGGGATACCTCCGCATGCTCTCCGAACGCGGGCTGCTGTAATTCGCCCAAAGGGTGCATCTCCATGCACCGATGGGTGATCGTAGGGTGCATCTCGATGCACCGATTGGAACGCAAGTAGGGCGGGCTGCGGCCGCCATCTTCTCCTCCCGGCGCGAACCCACGCGCACACCGGGAAAGCATGCGTACCTCCCCGCCCCCCGCTAAACTGTCATGCCATGTCACTTCCTCGACGCACGACTCTGGCCATCGCCATCGCCGCCCTGCTCGTTCAGGGCTGCGTCCTGATCGCCGTCACCTTGCGCACCGGCAAACCGGACGGCTATGCCTTCGCTTCCCTGGACGCGAAGGAGTATTACCGGCTGGCGGTGAACTTGGCCCATCACGGCACGTTCAGCCAAGCCGAGAACGCGCCCTTCGCCCCCGACACCTGGCGCACACCCGGCTATCCCCTCTTCCTGGCCGCGTGCCTACTGCTCGTGGGTGATTCTCCCCTCGCGCTCCTGCTCGTTCAGCAGGTGCTCGCAGCCGCAGGTGTGACTCTGTTTCTCCTGATCGCACGCCGCCATCTGGGAACGCGCCGCGCCCTGATCGCTACGACATTGTTCCTCTTCGCCCCGTATCGTCTCTATTACTCGACATGGCTTCTGGCGACGACACTGTTCACGGCGCTCGTGCTTCTGACCTGGCTGGCGTGGGACCGCGCGTTGCGCTCGCGCCGCGTTGCTGATTTCATCGTCCTTGGATTGCTCTGCGGCACGACCGTCCTGGTCCGTCCACTGGCGCTCCTGCTGCCGGTGGTGCTTCTGATGGGCATCGCGGCGGCAGCGATGATCGACCTGCGCCGCTCCGTTCGGCGACATCGCCGGGATTGGGCGCTGCCTGCAGCCCTGGGCCTGGCGTTTTCCTCGGCCGTGATTCCGGGCGCCTGGTGCGCCCGAAACCTGCACGTTGCCGGACAGTTTGCGCTGACGCACCAAAGCGGCATCGTCATGGCCTATTTCAAGGCCACGGAGGTGATGCTCTGGCGGCAGGGGCGATCCGCCGACCGGTACATCGAGACGTCCCTCAACCCGGACTTCGCCGATCGGCCCCATTCCGCATGGGAGGAAATCGACCGCCGTTTGCGCCGCCGGCTCAGTTTCCTGCCCGAGGAAACGCTCGAGTCGCTCTCCTGGCGCAATCTCGCCCAGGGGAACCGTACCGGCGTGAATGACTTCGTTGTCTCCGACGCGCTTTGGGACATCGGGCGGGAGGAACTGCTCGCCCATCCCTGGTCGACCCTGACGTGCTACCTGACGCGCGCGGGAGAACTGTTGACCTTTCCCTTGGGTCTGGCCATTCGTCCCGCGACCGGAAATGCCGCGGGTCGTCTGCGCTATGCGGCCGTGAGCGCCCCGTTTGCAATACTGGTCATCGTCATCGTCGTGCAGATGCTGCGCGGACGGTGGTCCGGTTCCGCGGTGTACTTCCCGCTCGCCGTAACTTGCGCGCTCCTGGCCGGGACAGTTCCCCAGCTCGATCCGCGCTTCCGCGTGCCCCTCCTGCCGATGCTGCTAATTGTGGCGATGTTTGACGCGGATCGGCGGAGCCTCCATCGATCAAGCGTGGACCGCCCCACGGGCGAATCAGCGGGAGGGGAACTTCCCGCACCGGTTCCGTCCCCGGACGGACCCTGAGAATACGCCGCCTCAGATCGCCCCGCGGTGTCCGTTACGAGTTAAGTCTTTCGTCGCTCTCTGAACCGAACTCGTCCTCGTCGTCGTATTCGGCGTGCTCCATGGGCAGGAGCCAGAGGTGCACCCAGTAGGCGAAAATGATGCTGCAAATGAACGAACCGCCGTAGTCGGCCCCGGTCATCGTGTACTCGGTAAAGCGGAGCACGAGAAACCAGGCAATAGCGACCAGGGCGAAGACAGCAACGAGCACCTTCCAGAAGATCGACCCGTCGAACGGAAGCTTGCCGAAAAGATAGCGCATGACGTGCCGCTTTCCTCTTTTACCCAAAGCCCGAGTCGGGTGAGACGTGCATACTACTTTCAATCGTTTACGCGAAACGGGCCGGCCGGTCAACTCACACCGTTATCGCCCGTCGCCTCCTCGGCCGGTTCTCGGACATTGCCTCAAGAAAGCCCCCGCCACGTGCGAATTCCGCGCGAACGAAAACCCATTGTTGAGAACGACGCTCTCGGAACCGAGAACTACAGCCCGCGGTACAGGCGCTGCATCCCGCGCCGCTGCGATCTCAATCTGCGGCAAACCGCCGCACCCGAAGCCGAGCATCTCCCGGCGGAACTTGTGGAAACCGGCGCATCGGTGGGCGGGATCGCACAAACCCGCATGTGCAGGCCGTCCGGGGGGGATCACCGACGACCTGCCGGCCGCTCGCTACCGGCTTACTGCCCAACCACTCCAGCGGCTGGGGCTGGCAGACGCCCGGGTCTTATCCGACCGGAATACTGTCCCGGATTGGCACCCGAAATGCCAGTTGGTTTAGGGAACAAACGTAACCGACCGGACGGGCTGGTCTCGGGGACGCAATCGATTGGGCCGATAGATACCGCAGGGTGGTTTCGCCCGGTGATTCTGCGTCGGCAAATCAGCTCGTCGGTGGTTCTAACAGGCGTGGCAATTGCCTGCGGGGCTGCTTAGGCGCTTCCTGGCGCTTCTCTCTCCGGCCCGAATGCCAGGAGCGCAGCTCTTGCTGCGACGGTTGCCACAACGGACACGGGGCCAGCGGGTACCCAAGCTTTTCCACCTCATTCTCCTCTCTCCGGCCCGAACGTGGAGGAGCACCGCTGGCCTCGTTCATTTTCTCCCGCCTTGACGCTCGACCCGAATCGCCTGCTCTCGCCAGCCACGGAACCCACCATCTGGGGTTTCTGTCCATTCCCACTACAATGCTGGGCGCTACCGTACGTGCCGATGCCCTGTTCGTTTCTGGAACCGAACGAGCTCGCCCATGAAAATCGCCGTTGCCCAGATTGACACCACCGTGGGGGACATCGACGGCAACGTCCGCAAGATGATCGCAGGCGTCGAAAAGGCGAAGCAGGCCGGCGCCGCCCTGGTCGTATTCCCCGAGCTCGCCGCATTCGGCTACCCGCCCAAGGACCTCGTCCTCCGCCGGGGGCTGGTCGAGAAAAACGTCCAGGGCGTGCGACAGGTCGCCGCAGCCACCCACGGCATCACCGCCATCCTCGGCTTCGTTCAGCCCGGACCCAACGGCGAGGGCAAGGGCATCCGCAACGCCGCCGCCCTCTGCGCCGATGGACAAATTGTCGCAACCTACGCCAAGATGCTCCTGCCCACCTACGACGTATTCGACGAGGCCCGCTACTTCGACACCGGCGACCGACCCGTCGTGGTCCCCGTCAAAACCCCATCCGGTGCGACCGTCGCCGTCGGCCTCACCATCTGCGAGGATCTGTGGAACGACCAGCAGTACGAAGGCCGCAAGGTCTACGGCCTCGACCCCATCGAGATGACCCGCCGCGCCGGCGCCCAGTTGCTCGTGAACATCTCCGGCTCGCCGTTTCGCATCGGCGTGCAGGCCCGTCGCGAGCGCCTCTTCTCCGAGCAGGTTCGCGAGCACGCTCTCCCGCTCGTCTACGTCAACCTCGTCGGCGGCAACGACGACCTCCTCTTCGACGGCGCCAGCCTCGTGCTCGACGCCCAGGGCCGGGTGCTCGACCGCGCCCCCGCGTTCGTCGAGGACTTCCGCGTCGTCGACCTGGACCACCCCCAGCCGCAGTCCGCGTGCCCCTACCCCGAGCCTGTCGCCAGCGTCCACCGCGGCCTGGTCCTCGGCATTCGCGACTACGTCAGCAAGTGCGGCTTCCGCGAGGTCGTCCTGGGCCTCTCCGGCGGGATCGACTCGGCCGTCACCGCGGCGCTGGCCGTGGAAGCACTCGGCGCCGATCGCGTCCACGGCGTGGCGCTGCCCTCGCGCTACAGCAGCGACCACAGCCTGGAGGACGCCCGCCGCTTGAGCGAATCCCTCGGCATCGACTACCGCGTGCTGCCCATCGAGGAAGCCCATCAATCCCTGGAGCGCACCCTCGCCCCGCTCTTCGCCGGGCGCGAATCCGACGTCACCGAGGAGAACGTGCAGGCCCGTCTGCGCGGCAACCTGCTCATGGCCCTCTCCAACAAGTTCAACTGGCTGCTGCTCACCACGGGCAACAAGAGCGAACTGGCCGTGGGATATTGCACGCTCTACGGCGATATGTGCGGGGGACTGGCCGTCATCAGCGATGTGCCCAAGACCATGGTGTACAAGCTGGCGGAGGAGATGAACCGCGCGGCCGGTCGGGACCTCATCCCTCGGCGGACCATCACCAAGCCACCCTCGGCCGAGCTCAAAGCCGATCAGACCGACCAGGACACGCTCCCGCCCTACGACGTGCTCGACACCGTGCTGGAGCGTCTCGTGGAGCGCGAGGAATCATTGGACGAAATCGTCGCCGCCGGCTTTGATCGGCAGCTTGTGGAGCGCATCGGCCGCATGGTCGATCGCAACGAGTACAAGCGCAAACAATCGGCCGTGGGACTGAAGGTCACCAGCCGCGCCTTCGGCACCGGCCGCCGCATGCCGATTGCCGCGAAGGGATATTGACGTAGGGTGCGTCCCCTGACGCACCTCTTGTGCTCGCAACATCATTCTCCGAACCGATCCATGTCACGGACGACTTCGATCTTCGGAAGCGCCCGGCCATCACACGAACAGCACCAATCGGATTCGAACATTCCATCGGTCACCCATCGCCCAAAGCTCGAATGGGGCCAGGCGTGCGCGCAGGCCCAACCCGTGGCGGACCGGGTTAGCGTGGATGTACTCGACGTGACGTCGAAAATCCCTCTCGTCACGCACGTTGTGTTCCCAATATCGACGTTGCCAGACGGGTCGTTCGCGGCGGGCCACCCGACTTGGCGATTCACTTCTTGCGTCGATCTTAGATACAATGTTGCGGGTAAACCGGCTCTTGATGGAGCGCCAGCGGACGGCGAAGTCGGCATCGTTGGCCGGCAACGTCCAGATGCAATGCAGGTGGTCGGGCAGGATGACGATGGCTTCGACGGTGAAAGGCCGAATGACGCGGGTCCAATCAAATGCCTGCCGCAACGTCTCCAGGGCATCGTCGGAAGTCAGGATCGGCCGCCGCTCGTAGGTCACGACGGTGAAGAAAAACGTGCCGCCGGGCACGAAAGCTCGCCGGTATTCTGGCATGACGATAAAGCATCCTAACCCAGCCGTAGGCAGTCGCAAACGGGCAACGATCGAGCAAGAGGTGCGTCAGGGGACGCACCCTACAATGCTACATTCTCCCCGCAATTTGGGAACGTGATGGGAAGACGAACCAACCGATGCACGTTGGCGTAAGTGAGTATATTGGCCTGTGCAATTGCGACTTTCGAGTGTGTTATGGATAACAAGATGCGGATTCGACTACGCTTCTTCCTCCTGGTGCCATTGCCCAGCCTCATCCTGTTGTCGTTTTGGCTTTGGCGCGTGGGGACAATTCGCGCCCACAATAAGGGCGCCGACGACACCTGGCGCTCAGGCGAAACCGCACGGATCCTGGCGGAGATCGCATTCGCAGTAGGCCCAATGAGAACACCCTGTGATTTATTCCGGGAAGATCGAGATCACACGAATGTGGGCTCATTTATCGACCCCGGAATTCATCCATCTGTCAAACGTGCCCTTTCTATTGATCTTTGATTCGACAAATAAATGTCTCACAGTCTGAGTTTCGCGTGATGGAAGAACGAGTGCAGCAGACTCTGGCTCTTGCCGGCTTGGTCGAGGGAGTCGATGACTTCCTCGGCCAGGGCGCCGGCATCGTCCGGAATGTAGTTGGCCAGATCGGCGTACTTCGTATGCGACCAGACCTGTTCCACCGGGTTGAGCTCGGGGGCGTAGGGCGGAAGCCACTCGACCTGGACTTTGGAACCGAACCGGTCCAGGAGTCGCCGTACGCCCGATCGATGGACGGACCAGCGATCCACGACCAGGACGATTCCGCAGCGAACCTGATGTCGCAGCCAGCGTACGAACGATTCGAAGGTGTCCGTATCGATGTTGTGGTCGTGAACGTCGAAGTAGAGTCCCAGATGGCGCCGCGTCGGCGAGACCGTGATCGCCGAGATGACCGACAATCGATCCCGCCGGTCCCAGCTGTAGTGGATGGGCGTCTGCCCCTCCGGGGCCCAGGTGCGACGCACCACCGGCTGCAACATGAAGCCGGTTTCATCCAGAAATACCACGGTTCGGCCGCTTCTTCGGGCGTTTTTTTATACGCGGCCAGTCCTTCGCCCGCCATTGGGCAATGGCCTCGTCGTCGCGCTCCCGGGCCCGGCGCTCGGGCTTCTGGCAGGACCAGCCCATGCGCCGCAGTACACGCCACACCGCGGAGGCCTCGTAGGTCACGCCGAAGTGCCGCTCGATCAGTTCGCCGATGCGTTTCAGCGTCCATAGTTCGGTGCGGTAGCCGTGCGTCCGGGCGCCCTGGAGCAGCAGCTGCCCGAGTTGCTGGCGTTGCCTGTCCGTCAACTTGGATTTCGGGCCGACATTCGGCTTGGCTTTCAAGGCGTCCGGCCCGGCACGCCGGTACTTCTTTTTCCACTGGGACACGGCCCCCGGGGTCACGCCGAGGACCTCGGCCACCTCGACACCGGGCATTCCTTTGTCCAGCAGCGTCATGGCTCGCAGGCGACGCCGCTCCAACTCCTCCGCTGTGCCT